>JAPPNA010000149.1 GCA_028873925.1 Bacteroidota bacterium
GCGATCTCAGCCGTCCTGGCTGACTCCAACCGCCACAAAAAGGGCCAAATAGAAGGATATTTTTCGGGTTTCCCAACAAGTTAGCGCTTATGGGGCTCAGAAAATAGTCAGCGCAGTGTGAAACCTCTTGATTCTGGCTACGTATACTGTAGCGTTACACTTTACATCACTGCTATGAAAAAGTCAGCAAACATGCAGCAGAAAATCGGGGAGTTTATTCGGCGGAAAATCATCCCGACAGGGTTGACCATCACGGATGCAGCCAAGAAATTGGGAGTGAGCAGACCCGCGCTCTCCAGGGTGCTCAACGGCCACGCGTCTCTTTCGCGGGATATGGCCCTGCGTCTACAGGAAACATTTGGCGCTAATGCGAGCGAGATCCTCGGAATGCAGGAGGACGTAAAGTCCGGCACGCAGCATCGCACCACCCAGTCCCATCGATACGTACCGGATTTTCTCACTATCAAGGCTGCCGATATTGAATCCTGGAGCGAACGGAGAATTGAGGCGCGCAGCGAACTTCCCGTTCTGGTGCGACGCCTTGTTTACGCCACCGGTAGTGAATTGCTACATGTGGATTTCCCAGGCTTTGACAACTCCCAGCGGCCTAGCTTTGACGGGCTTGTCAAGGCTGGTACAGCAACACCGTTCGTACCAGCGGGTCCATCGGCGTGGGAGTTGAGCACTGAAAAGAGGACGATGGCTAAGGCTAACCGGGATTTCAATTCTGGACTGAACAAGATCTCTCAGCAAGAACGTGCAAAACGCACCTTCGTGTTCGTAACCACGCGGAATTGGACGGGCAAGAATGATTGGGCGAAGACGAAGAATCAGCTGGGCGAATGGAATGAGGTGCGTGCTTATGATGCATCTGACCTAGAGCAGTGGCTGGAGTCGACGATAGCACCTCGAATTTGGCTCGCTGAAAAGCTGGGCATGCCTACCGAGGGTTATCGGACCATTGAGGCATTTTGGGACGATTGGGCGAATGCCACTAAGCCGCCATTGACCGCAGAGCTATTCGCACCCTCAATAAGACTCCACGAGGAAAAACTGCGAGAATGGCTGGCAGCGCCGCCAGACCGCCCATTAATTGTTGCTGCCGACTCCCGAGAAGAGAGCATTGCGTTCATTGCCTGCCTCCTGCTTGCGGAGAAATGTCGGAAGGCAGCCCCGGGTAGCGCGGTTCTTTTTGAATCGGCCAGAACGCTCAGATTTCTGGCGGAATCAACGGCACCATTCGTGGCCATCATCGCTAACGACGAGATTGAGCGCGAAGTCGCCAGTGTATTCAGGAAGTACCATTGCATCGTGGTGCACGCGCGCAATAACCCCTTTACCCAGCCGGATATCTCTATTGATTCTCTGAATCAATATTCATTTGACCATGCACTCGCGGACATGGGCATTGGCCTAGGCGAGATGGCCCGCCTTGCTCGTCAGTCTGGTCTGTCCCGGACCAGACTGCGATGGCTACTCATAAACACTGCAATCGGAGCGCAACAGTGGTCCAGTGATGCACGAAGCGCCAAAAAACTCATTCCGATGGCTCTCGTAGGGGCGTGGAACGAGGGATTTGATGCTGATCGCGAGATCCTTGAGAAACTCTCCGGCACCTCCTACGAATTCGTTGAACGTGCGGTCGTTGACCTCTTCGCGATTGAGAATGGCCCAGTCTGGTGCATAGGCAAGTATAGGGGGGTCGCGCCAAGAATTGACGCACTATTTGCCGTGGCTCCATATCTGATCAAGAAGGACTTGGATTGCTTCCTGGAGAGGGCCAAATATGTGCTTACAGAGTCCGATTTTCCACTTGAGATTCCACACAACTCGCGTCTCCGGGATGGAATTGTTGGTAGAACGCGTGAGCACTCTCCTGAATTGCGAAGCGGCATTCTCGATATGTTGATTCTCCTAGCGATTCATGGAAACCGCCTCTTTAGGGATCGCACGGAAGTAGATGTGGAAGATAGAATCAGTAGTCTTGTGGATCGCCTTCTGGTCCCGCTGACCGGCGAAAAGCTGAAGTCGCATGACCTCGATTTGCCTGATTTGGCAGAGGCCGCGCCGGATAAATTTATTGAAATCCTGCGAAAAGACCTAAAGCGTTCGGAATCTGCTCTGAAGTCCGTGCTTCTGGCTCCCAAGCAGGATCTGTTCGCCAGCCCGTCACTAACGGGAATTCTGTGGGCGCTGGAGCGTTTGGCATGGCACCGAACCCACTTTATGGATGTGGTCCTTATCCTTGCCGAGATGTCAAGTATGCGGAACAATGAGGGCTGGAGCAGTACGCCGCTGAATAGCCTTGCTGGAATTCTTGATTCTCGGCTACCCCAGACGAACGTATCGGTGAGTGATAGGATTCTTGCACTGAAAAAACTGTGCCGCGAGTTTCCTGATACCGGCTGGCAGGTCTGCTTACGACAGATTGATGATAGTAACCGGGTCATTAACTACTCAAATCGTCCGCGTTGGCGTGACGCAGGATCAGCGATGCCGACGAGCAGGAATGATCTCCTGGAATCCATGCAGGCAGCACTGGATCTGGTCCTTGATAGGCCTTCCCCTGACGCAAAGGCAGTAAAAGATCTCTTGCCGCGCATGTACGGCCTGGATGAGCACATACAGCTTAAGATTCTGTTCTGGGTCAACAAATGGGCGGAGTTGCACCCAGTCGATAACGGCAGAGCGGAAATCCGTGATGAAATAGGACGATTCGTGCAGTACTTACCCGGCACGCTCGCAGTTCCAGGCAGCGAGGTGCTTAAGGCGGCGCAAGATCTCCTCGATCAACTTGCTCCAAAAGATAAGTTTGAGGTCCTAGCTGCTCCATTCAGGGGAATTTGGGAACACTTCAGCCTCGCACAATCACAAGATCCGAGTCTGTACTTGAGGGACTGGCCAGATAAGCACGATGCAATATGCAGGAACTCGATGGCAGACATTTGGTCTTTCCATGGAATTGATGGCGTGCTAAGGCTTCTCTACGAGGAGAATAAAGGGGGCAAGGTTGGGCAATATGCAGCTGAGTGCGCGCACGACTCAAATATGGCTTCCGAAGTGATTAAGGCTGCCTTATTGGCAAAGACAGTCCCCCGCGAGAGGATCGATGACTTCCTAACGGGCTTTCTCTATGGACTTAGAGCCGAGACCTTCGCTAAGGTACTGACCGAGCTACCAAATGATGTCCCTGATAACGAAACCGTTCGACTCTTCCGTTGTGCGCGACCTTGCAGGGAGACATGGAGGCTCCTTGAAAAGCTGCCACGATCCCTCCAAGACCAATACTGGACTACTGTTGAGGTGTCCTCTGGACCGATTCCTTTTCGGGAATATTCTGTGCACGAAGCGCGAATACTCACTCATCATATGTTGCGCGTCGGTCGGCCATGGGACGCATTTGCTGCACTGATGGATGAGTGGGATCGCGTGGATTCCAAAACGCTCAGGTGCCTGCTCCAATGCGTTACCGAACAGGGTTTGGAACAGAGACATTTTTTCGGGAATCTGGCACGCAATATGCCGAACGCAATTGGCTCCCTAGCGCGGCGCAAAGGGGTTTCGGAGCAGGAGTTGGCGGATTTGGAATTGGCCTCCATCAATTGGATCCCCCCAGAAGATCGCAAGGTGCCTAATCTTGAATCCCGGATCATTAGTTCACCGGAGTACTTTGTTTACATGCTCTCATTATCCTCAAAGCGTGGAACTGCAGGGCAAGATCCACCGAAATGGCAGATTGAAGACGAGGGCGAACGAGAGATCATGGCGGTGAGGGCTGGCAGCCTGCTTGATGTATTGCACAGGCTGCCTGGTCAAGATACAGAGGGACAGATCGATTCATCAGAGCATATCAGCTGGATTGCAGAGGCTCAGCGCATTGCTTCGGAACATGGCCGCTCCGAGATTTGCGACCTGCAGATCGGCCGATGGCTGTCCAGAACTCAACCGCAGAATGAGGCCCCATGGCCAAGTCGCCCAGTCTGCACTGTACTGGAGCACTTTGCGTCCGAAAAGATGGCTGAGGGGTTGCGTGCTGGTGTGCATGAAGCGCGAGGAAGCACAACGCGATGCACCTATGATGGCGGCGCACAGGAGCGGAGTCTTGGAGAGGAGTTTCGGGGCTGGGCGGAGCATTGGTCAATTGAATATCCGATTGTATCTAGGATTCTCAGAAAGATCTCAGACAGTTACGGGAGGATGGCAATGCACGAAGATCACCAAGCCGGTGCAAGACAGCGCCATGACCTGTAGATCGGCGATGGAGAATTCAGCTGAGAAAGACCCAGGTGGTGTCACGGAACGCATTCAACCGCCCGCATCGACAGCACTCGGGATTGTCCAACGACAACTATAACTGGGGACATCGAAAATTACTCTGCCCCGTGGTATCCCTCGCCAACTCTGCTTTGCGGAGCCAGGCACTTTAACTCATTGAGAGGCACATGATCAGGGAGTAGGCTGGAAGTCACATTGTGATGGGATCGATACCGCTCGGCTTCCAAGGTTAGCTCTATGCGCAGTTGAGGCGAACGGCTGGCATCCCGGTCACTGACGGACTCGGACCCCCACTTCCGAGACTAAACTCTTCGTTCGCGGGCTCAAATTACCCGAAAACAGCTCAAAGCTCCCGCCACCTGGGTGCCGGTTCCGGCCGAATTACCAGTTTACCGCATGCTTAACACTGTTTCGGGATGGCCTTCTCAGCGGCAGCTGCCGACGCAACAGGCAACATAGTGACAGAAACTGCTATCTTTACGGCTTCATGACACCCTTAGAGAAATGACTGGGCGTAGTGCCGCCGCCGATTCGACCGAATTCAATCAGAACGGCCTGCAGATGTCTGCGGGCGAAATGGCAGACCTCGCGCAGTATGCGACCGAAATCCTGGTCGAACGGTGGCAGCAGCTGGCCGATGAGCGGGCCTGGGAAGGGGACTTCAGAGACTCTCTGGCAAGCCTGCTGGACGAAGATCCGCCGGAAGAAGGACATCCGCCCCGTCACGTTATTGATCGGGCCGTAAAAGATGTGCTGTGCAATACGCTGAGACTCGATCATCCGCGCTCCTTCGGGTTCATACCGACCTGCCCTACCTGGCCTGGGGTCCTGGCAGATTATCTGGCCGCCGGCTTTAACGTAAACGCCGTGGCATGGCTGGTCGCAAGCGGGCCATCCCAACTTGAAGCCATCGTAGTCAATTGGTTCCGGCAATGGTTCGGACTGCCGGAAGGAGCCGGTGGTCTGATCACCAGCGGTGGCTCGGCTGCCGCCCTCCATGCATTGGTAGCAGCGCGGGAAGCCGCCAATAATCCCCGGCGCGCCGTGGTCTATATGAGTGATGCCACTCACAGCGCGCAAATGCAGGCGGCTCGCGTAATCGGGATCCCCGCCAGCCGGATAAGGGCTCTTCCCTCCGATCAGGGCAGACTGATGCCAGACTCCGTAGCGCAAGCCGTGTCCGCCGACAGAAAGGCCGGACTCACGCCCATGATCGTCTGCGCCAATGCGGGCACATCAAGTCGCGGTGCCATAGATCCGCTGTCTGAGTTGGCGGAAATCTGCGCGGATCAAGGCATCTGGTTCCATGTTGACGCGGCTTACGGTGGAGGTGCCATCCTGACGCAAAGGGGGGCCAAAGCTCTGAAAGGCATTGATCTGGCGGATTCCATCGTCTTTGATGCCCATAAATGGCTGTTCCAGCCCTATGAGGGAGGCTGCGTGCTGGTGCGTAGCGCCGATGCACTTGAAAAGGCGTTCGCCATCCAACATGATGTCCTGCAGGACACTGTCTGGGGGGTCAAGCACGCTAATCCTTCGGACTTGGGCATTCAGACGAGCCGCAGTTTCCGCGCACTGAAGATCTGGATGTCTATTCAGACGTTCGGCCTTGCGGCGTTTCGTTCAGCCATTGATAACGGCCTTGACCTGGCCGAGCACGCAGGTGAGTATATCCGCGCGAGCTCCGTATTGGAACTGATGGGTGGATCGCTGAGCATTGTGTGCTTTCGTGTCAATCCGGGCGGTATGGACGAGGATGCCCTGGCGCACATCAACCGCGTCGTGCTGGCCCAGATGTTCTGGCACGGTCACGCATTTCTCTCTTCAACAAGTCTTGACCGCCGACCCGCACTGCGACTCTGCATCGTCAATCACACCACTACATGGCGTGATGTAGTGGAGACGCTCGTGGAAATCGAAGAATGGGCCCAGGAGGCGGTCAGTTGACGGGAAGCCGTGGGGCGATGATGTTTGTGCTTTTCTTTGGGGAAATGCATGATGCGGAATCATCTGATGGCTCCTCCGACAGGTACGACCGCTGTTGGCAACGCCTGCCGATTCGCGGTCGCGCCTGATCAACAACGGCTTTGGCTGAGTCCGCGCGAAGTATGGACCAATTCCTCCCACATACCACCCCCGGGCGAGTAGGCAGACTCAGTCACACCGGCTGTCGGTGCACGCAAGGAAATCCCCGGTCACGCCTCCAGAGTCGAAAACCATACATCTGGCGCAGACCCACTCCGCATCAGGCGAATGCCCGCGCTGTACCAGCAACTCGGCCTATTCGCATGCAGGCTGCAGTACGGTGGCACAATTCTTGCGTCAGTTCAGGACCGTAACCGGAATCACTGATGCTATGAATCTCCAACCTGTTCTGCCGCTGGCCGTGCTGCTGCTTTTTTCCGCCTGTATGGAAGCCACCATCACGCAGGAAATCAAAGATCCGTCCGCCCCGGAAGCCACCCAGGCTCCAACACAACCGGAGCTGGAGGATCTTGGGATAGTTTACAAGACCATCACCGATCCGCCGACCCTGATCGGTGGACATTCCAGCTTGGTTGATCAGATTCAGTACCCCACCATTGCTAGGAAGGCCCAGGTGGAGGGGAGCGTGATTGTTCAATTCGTGGTGGACCCTGAAGGTAACGTTCGCAACGCTGTGGTGACCCGAGGTATTGGCGCAGGATGTGATGAGGAGGCACTGCGGGTCATTCGGCAAGCTAAGTTTAACCCAGGGTACAACGAGGGCGCGGCTGTAAATACGAGCATGTCCCTGCCCATTTTGTTCAAGCTCCAGTAGAAACCAAGCGGTCGGGTCCTGCCCGTATCGCCGCGTTTCACGCCCGCCCAATGGGCCGCGCAGCGGCCCGAACTTCGGTGGTTGTGCACCCTAGGCGCGACGGGTCGGGGTTGCACCGCAAACAAACCTGGAGATTGTGGAATGATCCAATTGGGCGCTGACGGGTTAGATGCCTGATTCCAATGCCATCTCCGTGTCCACGCGACAGAACTCCGTTTCCGTCAGTGCCTATGTGCGCACGCTTAAGCGTACCGTTGAATCCGTAGCACCCTGCTGGGTGACCGGTGAAATTCAGCAGTTCAAGGCCAGCGCCAGAGGTCACTGGTACTTTACCGTACGGGACCGGGATGCCAGTTTGGACTGCGCGATGTGGAGCCGGCAGGCACGGCGCGTACTGTTCAGGCCGGAAGCGGGCATGCTGGTGGATATATACGGCAGCCCCTCAGTGTACCCCAAACAGGGTCGCCTACAGTTCTACGCCGAAAAACTCACCCGGCAGGACTCCGAAGGCGCACTGCTTCTGGCATTTCGGCGGCTCAAAGCCAAGCTTGAAAAAGAAGGCCTGTTTGAAGGCAGCCGCAAACGGCCGATCCCCCAGTTCCCGCATACAATCGGTGTCGTCACCTCGGCGACGGGAGCGGCTTTTCAGGATATCGTCCGCATCACCGGCCAGCGATATCCCCTTTGTCGGATTTTGCTTTCCCCTTCTCTGGTTCAGGGCGACGAAGCGGCAGTTCAGATTGCCGGGGCCATTGAGCGGCTGGGCACGCTGCGGCCGCCCGATCGCCCGGATGTGCTGATCGTCGGTCGCGGAGGCGGCTCCGTACAGGATTTACAGCCGTTCAATGAAGAAGCCGTGGCTAGGGCGATTTTTGCCTGCCCAATACCGGTAATTAGTGCCGTGGGACACGAAACCGACGTTACGATCGCTGATCTGGTCGCAGACCTGCGTGCCGCCACCCCGTCCCATGCCGCAGAGTTGGCCGTGCCCGACCAACAGGTGCTCTACAGCACTGTGCAAGTGGTTTCGGACCATATGCACTCCCGGGTGCTGCAGCAAGTCGCCGCACGCCGCGCCGGAATTGAGCACATTACGGATTCATACGAGTTTAACACCCCGGTCAATCGTGTCCGGGAAGCGCAGCAATGGCTTGAGGAATTGACAGAACAGTTGCACACAAGCCTGTCCGGCCGGCTGCTTTCGCTGCGACATGCCGCTGAAAAACAGCTCGCCAACCTCACCGCCCTTGACCCAAGGCGCGGGCTGCGCCAGGGCCTGGTCCGGGTTGAACGGATGGGCAAACCGGTCCGGTCAAGCAGCAGCCTTCAATGGGGCGACCGAATTCAGCTGCATTTTCTGGATGGCCAGCGCGTAGCCGTTATTGATTCCTGAATTCTGACCGTAAGCTGGCCTCCGACCATTCACCCTGCTCCATGGAAAAACCCGCCACCGCCGCGGCCTGCATTACGCTGATCCCGCAGAAGAGATTAGACATTATTGATGTGTCTCAGCAAATGGTGGAGGATCTGCATGCCCGATTCGCAGGGTTCCCGCGGCTGCTGTGCTGCTCACTGCATACCACCGCCGGCTACCTGCACGAACAGCTGGCCACCAAACTGGGTCCGGATCGGGAGTCAGTCAGCGCCTACGTCCGCTCGGCCCAGCGGTTGTTCCCGGAGGGTGCCCCGTACTGGCATGATCAGATGCACCTCCGCAATGAGCTGTCAGAAGAACAGCGCAAACAGGAGCCCCTGAATGCGGACTCCCATCTGGCTTATATCTGCCTGGGACTGGCCAACTGTGTCACCTACCGCAATAATCCTGCGGCTCCGATTCATTTTATTGACCTGGATGGCAAATTCAACGGATCCACGCGGAGCCGTAAATCCTGGATTGTCGGCTACGATGCCACCGACTGTATCCACGAATCGGTCGTGGATATCCCGATACCCAAAAAACATGTTCAGGCGATAAGCCTCACCGGCACGGCCACCAACCTGCTGACACCCGTTGAGCAATTGGTCCGGCAGCACAAACTCAGCCGTGGACTGGTAACCATCGACTTGGAAGACAACGAAAAACACGCAGGTCTCACGGTTAATGAATTTGAGACCCTTCTGGTGGAAAAAGACCTCACCACAGCGCTGTTGGATCCGCTCAAGTATGTGGTGCGCAACAGCCCTAAACTGCTGCGGGATCCGCTTTCGCTTCCGTCAAGGGCCCAGCAGTTCCTGACCGCCGAACTGAAAAGGATCGTACCGGAAGTCCTCAACACCGCGAGCCGGAATGTGTCCCGGCTGGAGTATATCGTGGAAAGGCTGGGGTTTCACCTCCATTTTCTGGAATACATCATTGACCGGCTCGCGGCACCATCGGAAACACGCTGGATGAACCTGGGGCGCCATATCAATCTGCTGGTCAATTCGGAAACCGAGAACGGCCCCGGCCGCGTACACCTCGGCACCTACCAGAGTCCGATCCTTATCCAATGGCGCCACCCGGAGCAGTCTGTCCGCCGGCTGGTCGTTCGTCTGCACCGCTTCTGCTGACTCAGATCAGTGATCGGGACTGACCGCCATCCACATTCAGGCAGGCACCGGTCACCAAGCTGGCACGCTCAGAAAGCAGAAACGCCGCCACATCGCCGATTTCTTCGGCCCGGCCAAATCGTCCGATCGGCAGGTTCTGTGTTACAAACGCCTTCATACCTTCGGGATCACTCTGGACCCGACGGTCCCAGGATCCGCCCGGAAAACGAATGGAGCCCGGAGCCAGCGTGTTGACACGGATGTTTTCGCCGGCCAGCTCGAGCGCCATTATTTTCGCCGCACTGATCAGTGCGGACTTGGTTGCATTGTAGGCTGAAAGCCCGGCACCCCCCGCCTCTCTTCCGAAGATTGAGGAAACAAAGAGGATCGACCCGCCCCCACCGGCGCGCATGTGCGGCACTGCCGCGCGGCTGGCACGCAGATGCACCCTGAAATTCAAGTCCAGAATAGCCTCCCAATCCCCGTCTGTCAGCTCTTCAAACCGGCCGCGCCGGTTGCCACCCACATTGTTGACCAGACAGTTGAGGCATCCGAAGTGACTCGCCGCCTGGCTGATGATCTGCTCGGGAGCACCCGGCGAACATACATCCGCCGGAAGGGCCAGAACCTCTACATCCAGCGCGCGCATGGCCGCAGCGGCTTCCGACAGGGGTTGCTCCTGCCGGGCACATACCGCGAGGTGGCATCCTTCACGGGCCAGCCGCATGGCAATGGCCCTGCCGAGTCCGCGACTGGCTCCCGTCACGACAGCCACCTTGCCCTTCAGCTCAAGATTCATCTTTTTGACCGCTTTTGCGTACAACATTCATCGTACACAGCACACCCAGTCTTGTTTGATGAGTGAAGCCGTCCCGCTTGAGGAACTGTCCTTTGAGGCACTTATGCAGCGCCTGGCATCGCTGGCGGAAAGTCTGGCAGAGGATAACGACGGACTGGAAACCGCGCTACAGCGGTATGAAGCCGGGATGGCGGTGGCTGCAGAATGCCTCCGCCGCCTGGAAAAGGCGGAACAGCGGGTTATGCAGATCAAAGAAGGCGCTGAGGCCCAATAAGCAGATATGCCGGAAGACAACTACAGCATGGCACCCGACCTCTTCCCGGACCTGCCGGGATCGGCCCGGACCTGGATATTTGCGCTTGAAGGCACACCGGCAGAATGCCGGAGCGCGCTTGGCCGGGTCAATACCTTTTTGAATTCGTGGCTCTCCCATGGGCACGCCGTGTCGGGGCAGGCCACGCTCGCCGGCGGGCGTTTCCTGATCGTCAGCGGTCAGGTGTCAAACGGCCAGGTCAGCGGCTGCAGCATTGATACGCTGACCCGAGCGGTTACCGAAGCGGTCCGGGAAGCGGGATGCAGGATGGTTTCTCCGATGAAAATCAGCTACCAATGCGTGGACGGCACTATCGCCTTTGCCTCACGTCCTGTATTTCGGCAGCTGCTCAGCGCCGGTAAGGTTACGCCTGCAACACCGATCTGTGATGTGGCCATCAGTCAGCTGCGCGATTTGCGGGCCGGAAAATTCATGCGGCCCCTTTCCAGATCTCCCTTCGCACGCGTTTTCCGCGTTCAGCCGGAATAGGAAAAAACGATTGCCAGGTCCCGTGCTGCCGCCACATGTAACCCAGTGGGTCAAGGAGAAGCCCTCCGAGCAGCGGGAGATGATTGCCGCGATGGTCTTTCTCGGGGTGTGGATGTGTGTCGGTACCGCCGGCTACCGCATTCTGGAGCACTGGCCGCTGCTGGATGCCTTCTACATGAGCTTCATCACGCTGACCACGATTGGCTTCAGCGAAATACACGCTCTGTCAGCCGAGGGGCGGATTTTCACCGTGGTTTTTGCATTCGTGGGCATCGGCGTTGTAGCTTTTACTGCAGCCCGCGGGGCTCAGCTGCTGGTCGCCGGTGCTATAATTCGGCAGCGACAGCGTGCACGTAAGATCAGACTTATGCGTAATCACTATGTCATCTGCGGCTTTGGCCGCATAGGTCAGGATGTCACGGCTGCCCTGGTCAGAGCAGGCAAGCCTGTCGTCGTGGTTGACCTCAGCAAACAGCGGAATCATAGCGCGATCGACCAGGGCTATCTGGCCGTGTTGGGGGATGCGACCCAGGAGTCCACGCTGCGATCCGCCGGCGTGGAGCATGCCTGCGGGCTGATCACGCTGTTGCCTGAAGACAGCCTGAATGTCTACGTCACCCTGGTCGGGCGCGAAATCAACCCGGAGCTGTTTATCCTGGCCCGAGCCTATGACCTGGCCAGCCGTAAGCGCCTGGTACGAGCCGGGGCCACGCAGGCCGTTGCGCCCGCTCATGTCGGCGCTTCGCGCATCGTCCAGGTCATACTAAAGCCGTTCGTGGATCAGTTTATATCCAATGTGCTCACGGTTGGAGATCTGGAACTGACCATTGAACAAATTCGTGTCACTGACGACTCCTACTTAGCGGGGAAAACACTGGGAGAACTTCAGTTCCGGGATAATTTCAAGGCCGTCGTCACCTGTATCCTGAAGGCACCGGCAATGACCATGCTTTTTCCGCCGGGGCCTGACGATCGGATTGAGGCAGGAGACATGCTGCTGGTGCTTGCCTCGAATGAAATGCTGGGGCAGCTGAGCCACCTTGGCGAGCATGCGGACCTTTCAGCCCTTACTGAGCCACACTGAACTGACACGCAATGAACCGAATCCAAACCCTCCTTATCGCGATGTGCCTCGCATGGACCGCTGCGGATGTAGCGCAGGCCCAACGCGCGAGTTATATCGATCAGGAAGCGGTCGCCGACCTGCTGAATCTGCGTTTTGAAAGCCTAGAGGCCGTACCGGAGGTGCACTATGAGTACTATGTGCTGGAGAACGACCGCGGCAACAGTGCGCTGGCGCGTAACGATCTGTACCGGTACATCGGCGAGGGGGATGTGCATCTGGGCAAGACCCGCGCTGAACTGGTGCAGATGATCAATCGTCGGCTCATGCAAACCTACAGCGTGGGCGATACCGTAATTGTGCCGACCCAGTTTAATCTGGATTTCCGGGCGTACACCCCATTCCCGCGCTACTACACCGGCGGACGTGAGTTTGACAAGCTCTTCATCATGGATAAGACCATCCAGGCCTTCGCCGCCTATGAGTACGGTCAGCTCATGCGCTGGGGCATCATCAACACCGGTAATCCGGACGAAAAACCTACCCCGAACGGACGCTACAACTTCAATTGGCAGCAGGAGGAGCGTATTTCCACGGACAGCCCGCCGGGTGAGGAATGGCTCATGTACTGGGTAATGAATTTCCATGCGGACCGGGGCATGCATGTCCACCAGTATGAAATGCCAACGGGCGGTCCCATGAGCCACGGATGCGTACGGCTGGTGGACGCGGACGCGGAATGGGTCTACCACTGGGCGGACACCTGGACCACCACGAGCTCTTCGGTCGGCATTGCGTCGGTGGGGGCGCGCATTCTCAAACAGGGCACCACGGTCCTGGTCATCGGCACGGAGCCGCGCGGCAAACCTCGGCCATTCTCACACGGCCGCCGCTATCCTGTCATCAACACCGTAGATCTTCCCGCACACCCGTACGATGTGCCGCCCGGCACCCCACAGCAGAAACGCTTTGATGAACTGCGCAGCGCCGGATAATTCGGCTATCGGATGGCACTGAACATTCGCCCGAACCGAATTTGACCCACCAGTGCGGGGCGGTTATCCTTATCCCAGGAGAAATACACCAGGATAGCCCGGCCGACGACATGGTCCATGGGCACAAATCCCCAGAAGCGGCTGTCCATTGAATTGTCCCGGTTGTCCCCCATGACAAAAAAATAGTCCTGGCTGAACGTGTAGGACTCCTGCAGCTGACCATCAATACTGTAACCCTCGTCGGTTACGGCCACTTGACGACCCTCGTACTGTCTTAGAACGGGTTCAATTATCGGCCAGGACTCTTCATCCAGCGCCAGCGTCAGGCCTTCGCCCGGGATCGGGACCGGCCCGTAATTGTCGGTCGTGTACCCGCGTCCCAGCGGATAGATGTCATCGCGCCCACCCCGCGTCGGACTGACCACAGCCGGGCGAATATCTTCAATGTACTCCCATTGCCGCATCTGATCGACCGCCATATCGGTGGCTTGAATGCGCTCAATGGATGGATTGGGAGTGGGAACGGACCGTTCCACCCCCGCCTCCTCCAGCCGGGCGCGTGGCAGGCGGATCCGCGGGTCATTCTTGTAGACATACCAGGAGCGCTGCATCGTATCTTTGAACGGCAGCTCTGTTTCGCGGAAGGCCAGCACCTCCCCTCCGATATGAACGACTTTGTTGACAATCTCAAGCGTATCGCCGGGCATACCGATAATGCGCTTGATGTAGTGTTCCTTGCGGTCAATGGGTTTGCCCGGGTCTGTAGGCCAGTTGAATACGACCGAATCAAAGCGCTTGGGACCTGAAAACCCCGGCAGTCGGGTCCAGGGTAGCTCCAGTCCGCGGATATAAATCTGCGTAAACGGAATGCCAAGGGTGATCGGCGTACGCATGCCGTAGTGAAGCTTGGAGACCATGATATAGTCTCCCACCAGCAGACTCTTCTCCATGGACGGAGTCGGAATCCGGAACAGATCAATAAACAGTGAGCGCACGATAATCATGAACACCACTGCGAAGATCAGAGCATCCAACCATTCTCTGATGGGCCCCTTCTTCTTCGGCGGCGGGCCCTTCTTGCCCGCCTGTCTTTTGGCGGCCCGTTCGGCGCGCTGCTGTCGGCGCTCCCGTCGGCTCAATGAATCAGCCATTTGCGGTTACTGGGTGTAGGGTCGTGTTCAGCGGTCCGCATCCACCAGTTCAGGGCGTCCGCGGGACAGGTTGGGCGGTCTGATTTCACGGAGAAAATAAGCCTCTCCGTTATAGCCCGTCCGATACCATCGCTCCGTGACCGAATTGAAGAAATAGTCCACATGAGGTGCCGGTGCCGTATCGGCCAAGATTGCCCCGAGCAGTGTCTGCCGCAGCCGATACAATTCATTACGGTAACGGTGGTCACCGGATACCAGAATGCCCCGATCAAAGGGTCCCCCGGTGTCCATAAACATGACCAGCACCGAGTCATTAACGACCATCCAGTACTCAAACTGCATCGATTCCACGGGCACCCCGTCAAGAAACTCCTGCTCCACAAGTGTCCGGGTCGGTGTCCCGAATCGGCGCTCCATACGTGCCCGAATGGCGTGTGTTGAAAGGGTATCCAGCGTCGTGAAGTAGTTGTTGCCCAGATACGCCCACTGCACCTCATCGAACTGATGCTGCACATCCGCCCGGTTTTCCGGTCTGATCACGACCCAGTTCTCAAACGGATTCAAAGCGGAACTTTCTTCGGTCTGCTCCGGGGGCAGCGCCGGATTGAGCCCCCGCACCCAGATGCCGAACGAATCTGAGGCTACCGGCAGAACCTGCGGGGTCCGCGGGTGTACCGTGGCCCCATACTCGGCTATAAAGGCATCGTAGGCGCGGGCGGAGCGGGCCTCTGCGTATATGCGCCCCACATCGTCAGCACCGATACGCGGGGTCTGGGCCTGCGCACCCGCGGCCATCGCCATGATACCGACCCAGGAAATAATTCCTCGCATATCAATGCTCCATGGATAGAACGGCCAGGAATGCCTCCTGGGGCACTTCAACGCTGCCCACCTGCTTCATACGTTTCTTACCCTCTTTCTGTTTTTCCAGGAGCTTTCGTTTGCGCGTAATGTCACCGCCGTAGCATTTGGCGGTGACATCCTTGCGAACGGCCTTCACGGTGGTCCGTGCAATGACCCGACTGCCGATAGCCGCCTGGATCGCCACCTCAAACATCTGACGCGGGATCAGGTCCTTAAGACGCGCAGTCAACTTTCGGCCCATTTCGTAGGCCTTGCTGCGATGCACAATTGCGCTCAGCGCATCCACCGGATCCTTATTGATTAGGATGTCCAACTTTATCAGGTCACTCTTCCGGTAGCCGCTGAAGTCATAGTCAAAAGAGGCGTACCCGCGGCTGAGGCTCTTGAGCCGGTCATAAAAGTCAAAGACGATTTCACCCAGCGGCAGCTTATATTCAAGGCTGGCGCGCTGGGTGTCCAAGTAGGTCTGATTCACGTAGACACCGCGTCGCTCCTGGCACAGCTTCATGATATTGCCGATATATTCGGTGGGCGTGATGATTTCCGCGGTCACATACGGCTCCCGGATATGATCTCTGACATTCGGCACCTTGTTCGGATTTTCGATCACTTCCACTTCGCCATCTGACCTGACCACTTCATATTTGACATTGGGAAGGGTGGTGATGATGTCCATGTTGAACTCACGGTCCAGCCGCTCCTGTACGATTTCCATGTGGAGAAGCCCGAGAAAACCTACACGAAACCCGAATCCCAGTGCGGCGGAGGTTTCCGGCTCGTATTCGATGGCGGCATCATTGAGCTGCAGGCGCTCGAGGGATCCACGCAGATCCTCAAAGTCTTCCGCATTGGCCGGGTAGACCCCGGAAAACACCATGGGCTTAACTTCCTTAAAGCCGGCGATGGGTGTTTCAGCGGGATATCTGGTGTGGGTAATTGTATCGCCCACCTTGGTATGTCGGACATCCTTGATGGACGCGATTACGTAGCCCACATCTCCGGCCCGCAGTTCGTCAGCGGGCTGCATCCCCAGCCGCAGGTGTCCGATTTCTTCGGCGAGATATTCCTGGCGAGTCGCCATGAATCGAATCGGATCACGTCGGCGCAGCGTACCCTCAAAGATGCGGACATAAGCAACCGCCCCGCGATACTGATTGAATACGGAGTCAAATATGAGTGCCTGCAGGGCTGCGTCCGGATTGCCTTTCGGTGCCGGTATGCGCCGGACGATGCAATCCAGTAGGGCCGACACTCCGTCCCCTGTCTTAGCGCTGATTTTAAGGATATCTTCCGCCGGCTCTCCAATCAGATTCTCCACTGACATGGCCACCAGATCCGGGGCAGCCCCGGGCAGATCAAGTTTATTGAGAACGGGGATAATCTCCAGATCATTATCCAGGGCCAGGTACAGGTTGCTGATCGTCTGGGCCTCAATGCCCTGAGCCGCATCCACCACCAGAATCGCTCCTTCACAGGCATTCAGCGCCCGTGACACTTCATAGGCAAAGTCCACATGGCCTGGGGTATCTATCAGGTTGAGCGTGTACTGTACGCCATCCGGTGCCCGGTACCGCATCTGGATTGCGTGGCTCTTGATCGTGATGCCACGCTCGCGCTCCAGGTCCATGGAATCCAGCACCTGATCCTGCATTTCCCGCTGCTCCACTGTGCCGGTCAGTTCCAGCATGCGGTCAGCCAGCGTGCTTTTGCCGTGATCAATGTGCGCAATTATGCAGAAATTGCGGATTCGGCTCAGGCCCGACGACATCAGCCCCCGCGAAGTTCGGTGGAGTCCGGCAAACTGCAGATACGGGCGGGATTCTGTTGCACGAAACCGAAGGGTCTGCATTTTGGGGATGCCTCGGAGCCAGCCTGGAATCCCGCGGGCTGCCGTGGGCCGAACTGCACATAGCTCCTGCCCCGGCTGAAGGGTACTGGCAGGCCGGTGATGCGCAGCGTTGCGTCAGGCTCTGATTCAGCAGGCACTTCCAAGATGATCGGCTGGGTCCAAAACAAAAAATCCCTGCAGACCTAAGGGCTGCAAGGGTAGCTTGTGCCCTGGAGAGGACTCGAACCTCCACGTCCGTACGGACACAGCATCCTGAATGCTGCGCGTCTACCAGTTCCGCCACCAGGGCATGGTGAATTTGAATGCACGCAGGGTGGGACTGTTCCCGCTTCCAGTCGACCGGATGAGCGGTTGGCTCGTATTTCTCTGCCGAGTCCTTACCCAGCGCGCGTAGCCCGGGCGGAACAGCTGTTCCGAGGATTGATTATTGGGCCGTGGGAAACTCGTTGGGTGAACAGGCTTACGAGATATCCAGATCAGATTGCACAAAGATGGGAAATCAGGAGCGCTCCAGCGATCCCAAGCGATCTTCCGATGATAGACGCGAGGAAGATGCGTCGCGCAAAGAAGAGCCGAGACCACCAAGGTGGATCAAGGTGCCTGATGTGAGGGCCGAGCCTGAGACAATGACAGCCAGAGAATTCTGGCGGGCCGTCGGAAGGGGGCTCACAGAAAGAGTTTGATCAAGAACAGCCATAGTAGAGCGGGCATGGGGGACCATTGAAATGAGGCCGCCAATGCCCGCACAATCTGGGCGCAATCGCGGTCGTTCCGAGCTGCCGGAGTCAGTTTGCTGAACTTGCCCGGCGTGTTGCGCCAATTCCTTGTATCGCGCTGAGGGCGGAGATGGCAATGCTGAACACACGCAAGCCCATCACGAAGCTGAGTCCCTTCTCCAAACCTTAAGCTTGGGTCCGTGCCTCCCAGTCTGTCCCGAAAACAAAGATGGAGGCTGCAAACGTGACGATGCCCATGGCTTTGACCCCATACTCCTGACTCAAAGCGCGATTCTGGCATTGGGCCAGAAATACTTCTGCGCTATCACGCGCGGGGGCTAAGCCTTCTTCAAAGTCGTCAGGATGGATGGCGATTACGTTCTCAGACTCAAGTTCCGTTACAGAATCTGTTACGGGAAACGCCGCTAGGTCGTACATGTCCACATCTACTGAGGTCGCCAACCGCCACGAAAAACTTGAACCACGCCCGCTGACCTTGATTGCGATGCTTCGCTCGCGCTTGAGATCCATGGAGTCCGGCACCTGATCCTGCATTGCCCGCTGCTCCACTGTGCCGGTCAGTTCCAGCATGCGGTCGGCCAGCGTGCTTTGGCCGTGATCAATGTACGCAATTAGGCAGAAATGGCGGATTCAACTCAGGCCGGACGACATCGGCCCCCGCGAAGTTCGGTGGAGCCGGGCCAACTGCAGATACGGGCGGGATGCCGGTGCACGAAACCGAAGGGTCTGCATTTTGGGACTGCCTCGGATCCGGCCCGGAATCCCGAGGGCCGCCGCGGGCCGAACTGCACACAGCCCCTGCCCCGGCTGACGGATACAAGCAGACCGGTGAGGCGCAGCGTTGCGTCACGCTCTGATTCAGCACGCACTTCTAAGATGATCGGCCGGATCCAAAACAAAAAGCCCCGCAGACCTAAGGGCTGCAAGGGTAACATGTGCCCTGGAAAGGACTCTAACCGCCACATCCGTACGGACACAGCATCCTGAATGCTGCGCGTCTACCAGTTCCGCCACCAGGGTAAGGTGAGCTGGACTGCTTGCGGCGGCACTGTTTCCATCATCAGGATCTAATTGTCGCCAAACAGAGCTGTTGAGCTGGCTGATTGGGATCGGTGCCGGAATGCCTGCTCTTCGCGCGTAGTCCTGACAAAACAGGTGTCAATTAATGGGTCATGGGAAACATGTTGGATGAGTGGGCGTACGAGACCCAACTTAGCTTGCGCAAAGATGGGAAATCAAGAGCACTCCAACGATTCCAAGCGACCTTCTGACGGTTCGCGCGAAGTAGATGCGTCGCGCACGGAAGAGCCGAGACCACCAAGGTGGATCAAGGTGCCTGATGTTAGCTCACCACCCCAAAAGATGACCACAAGGGAATTCTGGCGGGCTGTTGGCAAAGGGCTCACACTAAGAATTTGAGCAGACACAGGAAGAACAGAGGCAGCATGGCGGTAAACGTCATGAAAGTCAGGCAGGCTGCTTTGTTCGTGAGTACCTTTTCGTTTTCTTGGATGGCGGTCTGATGTGAAGCGGCTATCGCTCTGATGAGTTTCACGGAATCAGCGTCGTTCCGTGCATTGAGTGCCAGCATCTCGATTTTTCCTAAATCGCAAGCATTCCACCACCCTCTTGGCCTGATTATGACACTGAGGGCCGAAGTGATGATGCTGAGTACACTCGCCGCTAAAGCAAACCCGAGCAGTCTTTCCAGAATCGATGATTCGGGCCATGCCCCCCAGTCTACACCGAAGACCAGCATGGAGGCTGCAAACGTCACGATTCCCATTGCCTTAACCGCGCATTCTCTATTGAATCGTTCCTGACTCAGAACTCTATTCTGGCATTGGGCCAGAAACACTTCTGCGCTATCACGCGCGGGTGCTAAGCCTTCTTCAAAGTCGTCAGGATGGATGGCGATTACGTCCTCGGACTCAAGTTCCGTTACAGAATCTGTTACGGGAAACGCCGCACGGGCCTGTCGTAAACGTCTACGCTGACTGAGGTCAGCAATCACCACCAGGAATTCGAACCACGCGTGCTGACCCTGATTATGTGGCGAACGAACACCGATCTTCTCCAACTGAAGTTCTAACGCTACGCGGGCCTCGATTCTGGTTGCCAGTGATCGACCCGGCTGGCCACTTTCATCCAGCTCTTCTCGCGTAGCTCGTAGTTCACGCTTAATTTGAGGGTGCAGCGCCCTGAATCTAGCGGTGGGTCGAACTCTAATTGGCCAAGGCCACTTAGCCCAGAAGGGCGTGAAGAATCCAGGCGCGGCGGAGCTGATGCTCTGTAGCCTATTTGTGGCAACATACTCCCAGAATTCCGGTCCATATATGCAGTAGACCAAGCCGGTGACCACAGCAACCGGCACGGCAACGCGGCTGAAAAGGTGTGTCACGCTTGAGGATTGAACACATTCCGCCCGGTTACCTGCAACTGCGCACCCCTCCGGTCGCGCAGGTCTAGAGGCTAACTGAATGATCCCGGCCGTCAAGCTGTACCCAAATCGCGTCATGACTGTCCCGGTCCAATGTGCGGTGCTTCGGGTCCATACCAGATCCCGGTTTCAAGCCAGCCTTCGTAGAAGTAAAACCAAAGAGCAGTCCACGGCAGCACGGTCTTAGCCAAAAGGAGTCCCTCATGCGCCCTGAAAATCTGGGGATGAACTAGGCACAGTGAGCCATTCCTGTATAGGTGAGGTGCGCGCGGGTGCAGCTTCGGCGAAATTACCGATATGCGCCCGTACGGCAGGGGCGGATATTCAAGCCTCACTGAGTACGCGGGTGAATTTATGCTCGGAGTGAGACTGCCTCCACAAATCAGCTTCTGCCCCTTGATCCTGCACCTGAAGCCGGGGAAGAATCGTTGAATCGCAGCCTTTTGAGTCGGCAGCCTATTGGCGCTGAACGGCTTTGAATAAAGATTATTCGCCATAAAAACCCTCATTGTTCGGAGTGCTAATGCCGGAACCGCCGATGATGCCATCAAGGCCCACGGTGATGCCGCCGACAGCAAATCTTTTCGCGATCTCTTGCTGCCGTTTACCAATTCCCCTGATGGTTGTCGGGAATCGGCCATCAAACAAATTCGGCCCGTTCCAGAGCTTGATGGTCTCCTCTTCGCCGCGGGATTTAAGAGCTGCCTCGGCAGCCGAACTGGCGCGGCCTATTCGCTCGCGGAAACTGCCAATAGAATGAGGAGGCCAGTTTCGAGCTAAGTTCTCAGACTTAAGGGAAGGATTTAACACTCTCGGAATGCCATGATTTGGTTGCTGGCCTGCCCATGCCGATATTCCCGCCATTGTCAGAGCCAGTGCCTCATCTACAGAACGAGCATCATGTGGCAGATGCAAGCCAGCGAGCGTGGTGAGCACCATCGAATTCGGGTGCTCAAGGCGGTGAAGATCCCGCCAGAATTTTAGCAGTCGCGCAACTTTAGGAAGGAATCCGCCATGATCTGAATTGGTCATTCTGAACCATTCGATGTACCCCTTTGGATTGGACTCGCGCCAATCCTGAGGTATCTGCAGCGGCTTCCAATCGCCATTCTTCAGGTGGGCTGGCAGCACGTCCAGGTGAAAATCCAGCCCATCAGAGCTGTATGCCACCCGGATGCATCTATTGAGCATCCGCGTTTTGCCCGAGTACATGCTCACGGCCTCCAGTGCCCCCTTAACCTTTAGCAGCACCACCGCACCATGAGGGAGCAGCCCCTGCTGATCCATTAGCTCCATCCCGAGCACTACGTCGACATCGTATGGCTTATCGGCATGAGGACTCTTTATGGCAGTATTGAGGGCATAGCTTCCCTGAAGCAGGGTCCTACCCGCGTGTTCGCGAATCCAATCGTCCTGTTCAAGACTTGCGCGCACGGAACGGTGCGCGGACTTTATCCGGTCAAGACGAGACGGATTCAGGTTAACACTCTTCTGCAGGAATTCGGAAAAGGACTTGTTGAGAAACATGAAAAAGGATGTTTGGTTAACAGTTGTTTTCGGGTACGGGGACAAACGGATCGGTCTCGCTGTTCAGGAATCTGCGAGCCGTTGATTCTGCGCTGGCTTTGGCCTCTTCATGGGCGATTTCGGAAAGCCTCCCCACCTTATCCGTGGCATCAAGGTCAAACCCGCGGTCAGGAAGGGAGAACTGAATCCGCAGGTGTCCGCTCTCGCCAAGCAATTGATTCATGACATTTTCGCCGCTATCAGTCTGTGCCTGCATGGACAGTGTAACGAGGTCTGTATTCCAGCCAAGCAGGCCGTTGGACCCGAAGGGAGTAAGGCGATGAAGCCAGGTCTGCGTCACAGAGCGCTGGAAGAAGCTGCTGCCTGTTCCGATCGAAAGCAGGTCGATCGCATCCAAATTGAAGTCCATCCGCAGGGCTTCCGTGATCGCTACGACTGTAGGGCAATTGGCCCAAATGCCGCCATCTACGTATTCGCCAACACCACGCAGCCTGAAAGGGCTGAAATAGATGGGCGCAGCAGATGTGGCCGCGGCAATCTGCCAGGCCTTGAGCAGATAGTCACGCACCAGATACGCTTCATGCCGAGTCTTGAAAACGGTGACCCGCCCGGTGGCAATATTGACAGCCGGAATGCACAAGCGGCATCGCGCCGCGCCCAGCTTTGTCTCAGATCCAAGGACATCACGGAGCACACCGTGAAAAGGACCGCTCCGATATAGAGAGTCTCGGAGCGCCGCATACAGCCTCATTGACTTGGGATGCCGCCGAGAAAATATGTCGTCGGTCTTATTGCGGAATAGGCTGAAGATCTCTTTGGCAGGCACATCAAGAGCAATTGCAATCGCGATGATGCCGCCAGCGGAGGTTCCGCAGATCAGGTCAAAAAAACGCCGGACGGGAGATCCCGCAATCTCCTCCAGCCTGGCCAGATAGGCGGCCGTGCATACTCCGCGCACGCCGCCGCCATCCAGTGCGAGGATGCGGAATCGCTGGGTGCACCGCGTGCGTTCAACCCCTGACTCATCCAAGGCTGGTTTCTGCTGCATCCTGTCTGCCTGCCTTAGGCTCTGTTCAGGTATCGTAGAGTTTGTCATACGGCTGCCTACTGTGGTTCGTTCCTATGACAACCCATTCGTGCACACTTGGTTCCCAGCGGCAAATCAATTGGCATAAGCGTAGATTGCCAAGGTTGAATCGGCGATGATCACTCTCTGAGGCCATAATGGAAGCATTCGGCAAGCGCGTGAGGCAATGGCGGATCGAACGCGGACTAAGTCAGGCCGAATTTGCTGAACTGGTCGGGATTTCGCGGAATTACGTTTCGCAAGTGGAGCGTGGGGTGTCTAACAATCTGTCTCTAACAGTGGCGCGCAGAATTTGCGGCGAACTCGGGATTCGATTGGACCCCCCGGAGGTGACTGTCCCGGAGAGTCTGCGGCAGTTTGCTAAGCAGGACGGGCTTGAGCCGGAGGAAGTCCAAGTCCTGGCAGCCATTGAGTATCGGGGGAGCCGGCCGTACACGGTAGAAGCCTGGCGACTGCTTCACCTCGCCATCAAATCAGCGGCCGGAGGGCGATAAGCGATGGTGAAACGGCACCAGTATCAGCGTCCGGGCAGGCAGTTTATTGAACAGTCTCCACCGCTGGACCGGATCGCGGACTTTTCGGAGTATTTGGATCGGTATGCCCATTTTCTCAGGGAGGAGTCTGGAGTGGGGCACTGCCCGCCGATTGATTTGGACAAAATCTGTAAGCATTTCGGGATAACTTTTGCCGAATGCCCCCTCGATCCAGACACAGAAGGCGCATCCAGTGAGGCCATAGGGTGGATTGGTGTTAACAGCCAGGTTCGTGCCAGGACGCGCAAGCGGTTCACCGTTGCCCATGAGCTTGTGGAGCTGCTTGTTGCAGTACTGCGGGATTCGCCCATTGCGGACAGTATTCGGTTCCAGTTGGAGGGATCCGAAAAGGAGGCTCTTTGCAACAGCGGAGCTGCGTCGCTGCTGATTCCCCCCTCCAGCCTTCAAGTGAATGGCCAGAACCCCGCCTGCTCTGCCACCTCCATCAGATCCCTGGCACGACGGTATCAAACTTCTTTTCTCGCCACGACCATCAGCGTGGTGAGGCATAGTCCTGATCGGGCAGCCCTAGTCGCCTGGAAACGAATGCGCAAGCCCACAGAAGAAAGAAAGCTCAATGGAGGCGCTCAGTTGAGTTTGGGGCAAGGCTTTGAGATCGAATTTGAGCCTAAACTCCGCATCAGGTGGACCATCAGATCACACGCTGCGGGTGTACCCTTCCTGCCCGTGTATAAGTCGGCAGCCGAGAATTCAGTCATCCATCAATGCCTTCGTGAGCAGCGGGATTTCCTCGGTAGCTCGGTGGTTGACCCTGACCTTAAACTCGGGCCGGACTGCACAATCGATGTAATTCACCAGCATCCGGAAAGTGAATTTGAGGTGTTGACACTTCTGAGATGGCCGAAGGTGCCGAGCAGCTGACCTTCATAGGCATTGATCATGACCGGAGTAAGCTCGGGCTGGTAGGACCCCGACGGTGGGGCAGGCCGGGTTCGCCAAAGCAGATAGCCACAGGTGACAACGCACGGAAGAGACCCTTACCGGTCACGCACGATGCCGAGCGAATCCCGCCCACCCTACGCCCAGAGGGCGGATAGCGGCGCGGCAATCAGGCGGTCGCCAAACGATACGACACGCGAACCGTCATAAAGCACAATCCCCTGCCTGAAACGGGCACCCGTGGCCATCTCCAGATGCCTTAACCCCGAAAAATCCCGGCTACGAATGGTAGCCGCTGCCTTTACCTCAACGCCGATAGTGCCGCCGGTACGGTCCTCAATCACGAAGTCCACCTCGCGCCCCTCTTTGTCCCGAAAATGATAGAAACGGTACTGCTCGCCCGTCCATCCGGCACACTTGAGCAGCTCGGCAAATACGAATGACTCCAGCAAAGGCCCGAAAAGCCTCCGATCGATCTTCACTTTTTCCGGACTGATCCCCAGCTGTGCCGCCAGTAATCCTGCGTCCGTAAACTGGATCTTGGGGGTGCGAACAAGACGCTTCAGTCGGTTGGAATGCCACGGCCTGAGCCTCTGGATCAGAAACAGCTGCTCAAGGAGCCCGACATACGTACGGGCCGTTACGTTTGATACCCCAATAGCATTACCGAGGGTGGTATAGTTCATCAGGTTGCCCGATAAAGCCGCGACAGCCGATAACGCCTCCGGCATTACCGACATTCGCCTGATATTGGCGATGTCGCGAATATCACGCTGAAGGAGACTCTCCAGGTACGCGTCAAACCAGGACTGGTGCCGCGGCCACTCGTGTCGCCTTAAGGCTTCCGGGAATCCGCCGGATAACACAACCTTTACCAGATCGTCATCCAGCCGAACATCAGATACGCAAGGGGCAAGGCCACCGAAGGTATGCTCTAGAAAACGGGAGGGCCTGCCACGGACCTCCGCTTGGGCCAAGGGCCACAAATGTAAGGTGGACATTCTGCCAGCAAGTGAATCGGCAACCTGCGAGGCCCTCAAAAGACTGGTCGACCCCGTCAGAAAAAACCGTCCGGCACGCTGATCTTCGTCAACCGACTGCTTGAGCGGCAGCAGGATCATAGGCACCCGCTGTACCTCATCAATAACGGCCCGGTCCAGCCTGCGCACAAATCCAGAGGGATCATCAAGCGCGATTTCCCGCGTTACCGCGTCATCAAATGTGATATACGGCATGGAGGACCCTGCGACTTGTCTGGCCAACGTCGTCTTGCCAGCCTGCCGAGGTCCGCACAGGAACACGATTCGGGTATCGGAAAGCTCAACCTCAATTCGGCGTTGCACGAATCGGGGATACAACGGGTCCTCCATGTCACCCTGATCTGACGATTATAAAATAAATGCCCGACCAATCTAAAATAAGTCCCTGACTACTTTAAAATATCGGGCTGGCCAAACTAACGTGCTAACAGCATCAGCCGGATGAGCGGGGCTTGCCCCGGAGGCAGGGCAGTCCGTGCAAAGCCATCATGTGCACCGGGAATCCTTGGCAGCGCCCTGCTGAAGGAC
This sequence comes from Bacteroidota bacterium, assembly GCA_028873925.1. Classification (GTDB taxonomy): domain Bacteria; phylum Bacteroidota; class Rhodothermia; order Rhodothermales; family Bin80; genus JAPPNA01. The sequence goes on from JAPPNA010000149.1 coordinate 25,920, forward strand.
TCGGTACCCTTAAGGTAATCTACCCTTCCCGGGACATCGCCGGCGCGCCCAAAGATTCCGGGCCCGCGCCGCAGCAATCAGGCGCAACAGGGCCGGTGGCCTGGAACCCAATCGGCTGTGCGGCATTTGACGGGAGCTAAGTGAATGGGCCTGGCAGCCAATTCCTCGGTAGCTCAATGGTAGAGCATGCGGCTGTTAACCGCAGGGTTGTAGGTTCGAGTCCTACCCGGGGAGCCACAGATCCGACTGCCATTCAGCCGGACTCCTGGTCCCACTCCGACTGGGGCATGGCCCGCACCGCCCCAATGGAAACGCCACCATCGACCAGAATGGTCTGGCCCGTTACATAGCGGCTGGATTCAGAGGCCAAGAACACCACTGCCCCATCCAGATCCTGCGGCTGACCGGGACGGTGCAGCGGAATTCGCTCCTTCAGCATACTCAGCCACTCCGCGTCCGCATAAAGCCCCTCACTCTGAGCCGTTCTGAACCAGCCCGGGGCCAGGCAATTGACCGTGATCCCATACTCCGCCCAGTCATGCGCCAGTGACATGGTCAGCTGTTTCACACCACCCCGACTGGCACAATACGGCCCCATTCCGGCGTACCCGAAAACACAGGTGACCGATCCGATATTGATGATGCGCCCGTATCCGGCAGTCTTCATCAGGCGGGCCGCCGCCTGCGCCACGAAAAATGTGCCCCGCAGATTGGTATTAACTACCTGATCCCACTCCTGGGCGGTCACATTCAATGCCCTGCGGCGAATATTGCATCCCGCATTGTTGACCAAGATGTCCAGGCATCCAAACCGATCCTGGATCCGCTGCATCATCCGGGTGATGGAGTCCGGCTGGAGCACATCCAATTCCAGTGGCAGCGCCTCCCTGCCAAGGTCACCGATCAGCTGCACCGTCGGATGCAGTCTGTCAGTGCTGCGACTGGTGATCACGATCGAAGCCCCCGCACGAGCCAGAGCCAGTGCCATACACTGACCCAGCCCGCGGCTTGCGCCGGTTACCAGTGCCACACGGCCGGTAAGATCAAGTAACGCACCGGACATATCTGACTGCGACTTATTTTTGACGCACATAGTACGGGCGTGGCCTACTTTTGTGCAAGTACTGCCTACCAGTCGGATGTTTAGCCTTAGTGGAAAAGTAGCCGTGGTGACCGGCGGTGCCAAAGGAATCGGGCAGGCCATCTGCGAGGTCTTCGTGAATCAGGGCGCAACGGTCTGCCTGCTTGACATTGACATGGATAGCGCCGCCGAGGTCCAGGCGGCCCTCGGGTGTGACAGGTACGCGTGCGACGTAACGGACTATTCGCAGTGGCAGGAAACTGCCCGCCGCATTGCGGCTGAACACGGCCAGATTGATGTGCTGGTCAATAACGCGGGCACAGCCCATATCGGGACGGTGGAATCCACCACCGAAGCCGAGTTCGATCGGATCTATGAGGTCAATGTCAAAGGCGTGTTTTTTGGCATGAAGGCGGCCATGCCCCACATGAGGACCCGCGGAGGCAGCATCATTAATCTGGCTTCCATTGTGAGCCGGGTCGGCCTGCCGGACCGCTTTGCCTATACCATGAGTAAGGGGGCTGTAGCAGCCATGACGCGCAGTGTAGCAGTGGACTGCCTGCCCAAGGGTATCCGCTGCAACTGCATCATGCCGGCCCGCGTCCATACGCCGTTTGTAGATGGCTATCTGAACCGTTACTATCCGGGACGACAGGACGAAATGTTCAGGAAACTGTCCAAAGCGCAGCCCATAGGACGCATGGGAAGCGCCGAAGAAGTTGCGGCCTTGGCCTGCTATCTTGCCTCGGATGAAAGCGCCTTTCTGACCGGTGCGGCTCTTCCACTCGACGGAGGCGTATTCACCCTGCAACCTTAAACTCAAGTCATGCGACTGATCCGATTTGGTCCTCCAGGAGCAGAAAAACCCGGCCTCCTGCTGCCGGATGGCTGGCGCGTGGACGCGTCTGGGCTGGGTATGGACTACGGGGAAGAATTTTTTGGCGGCGATGGGCTGCAGGTGCTGACTGATTGGTTGAGCGCCCATCAACAGAAGCTCACGACGGTTGACCCGGACGCGCGACTTGGGCCTCCGGTCTGCCGTCCGTCCAAACTGATCTGCATCGGGCTCAACTATGCCGATCACGCCCGGGAAAGCGGGATGGCTCCCCCCAGAGAACCGGTGCTCTTCTTCAAGGCAACATCGGCGATCTGCGGCCCCTATGATGATGTTCTCCTGCCCGGCCGCAAGACAGACTGGGAAGTGGAACTGGCTGTGATCATCGGTCCCCAGGCGCATCGCGTTACGGAAGAAGAGGCCATGTCACATGTGGCGGGATATGTGCTGCACAACGACTACAGCGAACGCAACTGGCAGCTGGAACGCGGCGGCCAGTGGGTTAAGGGTAAGAGCTACGACACGTTTGCACCGTTGGGGCCGTTTTGGGTTACCCCGGACGAAATCCCCGACCCCAATAACCTGGCGCTGTGGCTTACCGTAAACGGGAAGCGCGTGCAGGATGGCAGCACTTCCAACTTCGTTTTCAACGTCGCCCAGTTGGTCAGCTATGTCAGCAGGTTCATGACGCTGCTTCCGGGAGACATTATTTCCACGGGCACCCCAGCCGGCGTGGGACTCGGCATGAATCCGCCCCGGTATCTGCAGCCGGGCGATGTCGTTGAACTGGGGATTGAAGGGCTGGGATGGCAGCGGCAGGTGGCTCGGCGGGCTTACGCGGAGAGGGAGAAATGATCCCCATCCTGATTCTCCTACTGGCGATTCTGATTGTCGTGGGCCTCATTGTGGGTCTGCGGATCAATGCCTTTGTCGCCCTGATCATTGCCGCCATTACGGTCAGCCTGCTGGCCCCCGGCGACTGGGGTGAGAAAATTGTTCGCGTAGCCCAGGCCTTCGGCAGTACCGCCGGTAGTATCGGTATTGTGATTGCCATGGCCGCCGTGATCGGTGTCACCATGATGGCCAGCGGGGCCGCCGATCGGATCGTACAGGCATTCATCGGGCTTCTCGGCCGCGAGCGCGGTGGGCCCGCCCTGACCACCAGCGGCTTTGTACTGTCAATTCCCGTCTTTTTTGATACCGTTTTCTACCTGCTGATCCCGTTGGCACGGTCCATGTTTACGCAGACCGGCAAGGACTACCTCAAATATGTGGTCGCCATTGCCGCTGGAGCCGCGGCCACGCACGCACTAGTGCCGCCGACTCCGGGACCTTTGGTCATTGCAGCAAACCTGAGCATAGATCTTGGACTGCTGATCCTGATTGGTGCCCTGGTTGCACTGCCTGCATCCACTCTGGGCCTGTTGTACGCGGGCTGGCTCAACCGGAAAATGCCCGTACCCATGCGCGATGTACCCGGTGTTAAATCCGATCCCGAGCCGCTGCCCCAGCTGCCGGGTCTGGGGGTAGCCGTGATCCCGATAGTGCTGCCGGTGGTGCTGATCGCAGGCAAAACCATTTTTCTGCCCCTCCTGGAGGCGGAGTCCTTTATTGCTAATACGGCCACCATTCTCGGCGATCCGAACATGGCCCTGATTCTGGCGGCCATCGCCTCGGTCACCCTCTATATCCATATCCGACGACCCTCCCGTACCTGTCTGGGTGAGCTGCTGGAGCAGTCACTGATGAGTGGCGGGCTGATTATCCTGATAACGGCGGCCGGCGGCACATTCGGAGCCATGCTCCAGGCTGCCGATATCGGACCTGCGATCAGCAACCTGTTTGCAGGGTCGGCACAGTCTTCAGGCCTGGTAATGCTGCTGCTGGGTTTCTGTATGGCCAGCCTGCTTAAATTCGCCCAGGGATCCTCCACCGTAGCCATGATTACAGCCTCAGCGATGCTGGCGGCCATGATCCCGGCCGGCGGACTTGGGTTCAATGTGGTATATCTGGGCACCGCCATCGGCAGCGGATCACTGGTCGGCTCCTGGATGAATGACAGCGGCTTTTGGATCTACGCGAAAATGAGCGGCCTGACCGAAGTCGAAACCCTTAAATCGTGGTCCGCCCTGCTGGTCATACTCGGCGTTACCGGCGGCCTCATAACCCTGGTCTTAACCTTCCTACTGCCTTTGGCATAAATGTCAACACTCAACAAATACAGCCGCCAGGTCACCCAGAACAGCCGGCAGGGCGGCGCACGCGCAATGCTCCATGCGATCGGCCTGACTGAAGACGATCTCGCCAAGCCGCAGATCGGCATAGTCAGCATGGGCTGGGAAGGTAATCCGTGCAATATGCACCTTAACGGCCTTGCTGCCGACATCAAACAAAGTGTCCAAGCGCAGGAGCTGATCGGACTGATCTACCACACGATCGGAGTCAGTGACGGCATATCCATGGGATCTTCGGGCATGCGGTTTTCGCTGCCCTCCCGCGACATCATTGCGGAGTCCATTGAGACGGTGGCTTCCGCCCAATGGTACGATGGGGTGATTGCGGTTGCCGGTTGTGACAAGAACATGCCGGGATCCATCATGGCGCTGGCCCGCCTCAACCGTCCCGGTCTGATGGTTTACGGCGGTACCATTAAACCGGGCTGTTGGCAGGGCCGCAATATTGACATTGTCATGGCCTTTGAGGCAGCCGGCCAGCGTGCGGCCGGCCGGATTACCGATGAGGATTTTCGCGACATCGTGCGCAACGCGTGCCCCGGTGCCGGTGCCTGCGGCGGAATGTATACCGCCAACACCATGGCATCGGCGATTGAGGCACTCGGCATGACGCTACCCTATGACTCCTCATATCCGGCGGTAAGCGACGAAAAACGCGACGAAACCCAGGCCATCGGGCCAGCCATGTACCGGCTGCTGGAAAAGGACATCAAGCCGCGGGACATCCTCACGCGTGAAGCCTTTGAAAACGCGCTGCGGCTCATTGTTGTGCTCGGCGGATCCACCAACGCCACCCTCCACATTACCGCGATGGCCAAAGCGGCGCAGGTCCCGTTGTCGCTGGATGATTTTCAGCGGGCCAGTGACACCACGCCGTTGCTGGGAGATCTCAAGCCCAGCGGCCGGTTTGTGATGGAAGACCTGTTTCTGGCCGGCGGCGTGCCGGGGGTCATGAAGCTAATGCTGGCAAACGGGCTGCTGGAGGGAGACTGTCTGACCGTGACCGGCAGGACTATTGCCGAAAATCTCGCCCACCTGCCCGCGCTGGATGCCAATCAGGAAGTCATCCGCCCGCCGGATGATCCCATCAAGTCAACGGGGCATCTGCAGGTGCTGTACGGCAATCTGGCCAGCGAAGGGGGGATAGCCAAGATCACCGGCAAGGAAGGCGAGCGATTTGACGGGCATGCCCGTGTCTTTGACACCGAAGAAGAGGCCATGGAGGCTATCTTGGGCGGTCACATCCGCGAAGGCGATGTCCTGGTGCTGCGGTACTGCGGGCCGAGGGGCGGCCCCGGCATGCCGGAAATGCTCCGCCCAACCGGAGCCATTGTCGGAGCCGGACTCGGCGGGAAGGTGGCCCTGATTACGGACGGGCGGTTTTCGGGGGCCACGCACGGGTTTGTGGTAGGCCATATCACACCGGAAGCTCAGACCGGCGGCACGATCGCCCTAGTGGAGGACAACGACCCGATCACCATTGACGCGGCCAGCAATGCCCTTACCTTGGGGGTAGATGATGCCACACTGGCCCGCCGGCGCGCCGACTGGAGACCGCCACCGCTCAAGGCATCGCGGGGTGTCCTGTACCGGTACGCACACACGGTATCCTCGGCCAGCGAGGGCTGCGTTACCGACGTATTCAGTAACGGGAGCGGTTAGTCCCAGGGCGGATTGTTTGGCAGTACGGCACGAAGCTCCCGAATGCGGGCCTCTTCGTAGGGTCCCCGATACTGTCCGGCGACAAACAGGTCGAGTGCGTCTGTCAGCAGGCGTTCCCAGGACGACTCTTCATCGCCTGGCAGGATGGGGTAAAAGCATGCGCCGACATTGCGGGCTGCCTTGTAGTCTCCGAAGGCATCGCCGATCATCAGCATGCAGTCCGGGGCATACTGTGCTGCTGCCGCGTTGGTTAGCTGTTCAGTCTTGCTGCCGGTTTCCTGGCCAGCGATGACCTGGACAAAACGGGCGAGACCGTGTTCGGTCCATTCACGCTGCAGTGCGCTGCGGGGCGTGCTTGAGGCGACCATCATGTCAGCCAGTCCGGCGGCTTTCTCCAGGCAGGCATGTACCTGCGGAAACGGCGGCACTCCATGAACCATAGCATCAACCGCCCTGTTGACCTCCTCACTCCACTTAAGCACATCGGTCAGTTCTTCGCTGCCTGATGCGGCCATTCGCAGCGCCGGATTGCCCAGTTTGGATTCGGTCCTTATCCACTTGCGCAGCTCATTCAGCACTGGCGGAACAATGTTGCGGTGTTGGACTTCAGCGCGGTCGCGCAGCAGGTCCATCACGGCGATCAGCGCCGGAAAGCGGTTGGTGCCGCGCAGGCGCGAGTACAGATTTACGAATTCCCATGCGTCCCGCGCATAGCGGCTGGCCGCCTGCAACCTGAAGTGGCGAATGGTTACCGGACAGAAGCACTCCTTGTGCTTCACCTCCATAGTGTCAAACACGCAGCCATCCGAGTCAATGGCCAACAAGAACCGCTTGGACTGCTGCAGCTTCAGGGGCTTGTGAATCAGCGGCATCACCAGCAGCGGACCATCGCACTAGAGGCTCGGAATGAACTGACGCAGATAGGTGGCGCTCTGCCTCAGCGACGCTTTCCGGGCCCGCGGTGACCCCTCATAGGCGCGATCCTCCACTTCCACGCAGACGGCACCGCGGTAGCCGACATCGGTCAGCGCGGAAAAGAACCGCCCCCAGTCTACATCGCCCAGTCCAGGGAGCTTCGGCGTGTGGAATGCATTGGGGGTAGCCAGGATGCCCACTTCATCCAGGCGATCCTGGTCCAAACGCACATCCTTAGCATGGATATGGAACAGCCGATCGGCAAAATCCCGGATTGGCTTCACATAGTCCATACGCTGCCAGATCATATGGGAGGGGTCGTAATTGAGTCCGATATGGGCACTGCCCAGATCATTAAAGAGGCGCCGCCAGATGACTGGCGTGTGCGCGATATTCTTGCCTCCGGGCCATTCGTCGTCGGTGAAGTACATCGGACAGTTTTCAATGCCGATCCGAACGCCTTCGCTTTCGGCGTACGCGACCAGCGGCTTCCATACCTCCAGGACGCGGGGCCAGTTGGCATCAACTGATCGGGTCCAGTCCCGCCCGACAAACGTATTAACCGTTTTGAGACCCAGGAGCGTCGCGGCCGCGATCATGCGCCGGATCTGTTCCACATACGCCGCGGCCTCCGCCCGATCGGGCGAAAGGGGATTGGGATAGTAGCCCAGCGCACTGATGTCGACCCCATACCTTGCGGCCAGGCTCCTGACATCGTTCGCTGCATCCGGACCAAAATCCCCCACATCCACATGAGTAACGCCCGCATAGCGGCGCTCAGCCTTGCCGGCCGGCCAGCACATCAGCTCCACACAGTCATACCCGGCGGACTGCGCCACCTTAAAGACCTCCTCCAGGGAGCAGTCAGACAGAATTGCGCTCACAAAGCCAAGCTGCATGTTCATTTTCTTGAATTGAATCCCCAATTTACAAACTCACACCGCATGCGCAGGAGACGCGGCCACGAATGCCGCAAACCTTCGCGGAGTAATCGGTACATCAAACACCAGACCCATCACGCTCGACCATCCGTACAGGAAATAATTCCAGCCATCCTCCACAATCAGATTACGTTCAGCCACCTGCCTTCGTGCGTGGTGGAGGAAGGGGCGGGTCCCGCGATAATTGAGTTCCCAAACCACGCCATTAACAGGAAACACAGCCCGTGTTGAGACGGGAGATCCCGGAATATCCTTGCCCATACCGGTGGCATTAATCACCATTGACCCTGGAGGCAGTTTGCTGACGAGTTGATCGCAATCGGACGAATCCCCGGAATGCACATAATGCAGTGCCATTTGGCGGGTCCCGAGGGTGCGGGTAATGCGTTGGCAGTGCTCCAGATTGTCCTGGCGTTTTTCGACGATGGTAACGGCTTGCGGTCTGTGGTCCGCCTGGGTCAGCAGATGAACCAGAAGCGCTACCGTTGCGCCACCGCCGCCCAGTGACAGGATCTGTGCGTCGGGGTGTCGTGGCCACCAGTCGTTGCCCAGAAAATGCCGCATGGCCAGGCCGCAGTTGGTCGGATCACAGGCATGCCCCCACAACTGGCTGCCCCGCTTGTAAAGTGCGGATACTTCACCGCACAGCCGCGCTTCCGGGGTGAGTTGGTCAATCAGATCACCGGCCGCGCGTACAATGGCCAGTTTGTGCGACGTTACCAGTGCGCCGCGCACCGCGGGATCCTCTTTAAGCCTGCGAACGGCGCGGCGATGCTCTTGGAGTCCTTGACTCAGCGGCAGATCCACACCCCGAATCTCCGCCCGCTGCACCCCCAGCGCCCGGGCCCATTGGGGAAACAGCTTCATGGCTCCTGACCCTGCTGTAGTTACGCCGAAGAACTCAAGGATCCGGGGCGCAGAGAACTGACTGACCATCATGCATCAGGCGGCGTTTCGGGTCTTGCGCACAACCCCGCATGGACCGCCGACGAACTGACCCTGACGTTTACTTGCATGGCCCTGGGGCAGGAAGTCCACCAACATTCCTTCCAAACCAATCTGGTTGTGCGGACATGCTGGAGGTCAGACAGGTGTGTCAATTGCAAAATCCCAGAATCGGACATTTGCCAGCTTAAGTAGCGGCGAAGAGCATCGTACTGGTCTCAAAAGCTGGGGCATCTGGAGATTGCGAGACAGGCAAAACTCCGTGATTCGCGAGTCCTGATTCAGGTTAAGGCAAATTCAGTAAACCGGCCCCGCCCCGACACATGAGTCATGGCCCAACGGAGTATTGCTTCCCGGTTACCGATGGCTCGCTGGAAAGCAGGTGCCGTGCATCAATGCATGTGGACAGGTCGTAGCCGGTATGCTTACAGACAGCCCGATCAATTTCCGCCTGCACCTCACACAAATGAGCCTCAGGCAGGCTGCGCTTCCTGAGAGGAGCCAGATGATCATAAGCCTCGGCCAGCGATTCGACTGCTGCGGAGCCGAGGCATCTCAGATTGGGTATGACGACCCGATGCTGGTCTGCAATCGAAATCGGGGCATAACTGAGCTTGCGGAATACCCGCACCAGCATATACGCCAGTTTGCCCGGGGTTGAATTCAGGATCAGCACCAGTGCTTTTTCCAGCGCAACAGTATCAACCCCGTTAACGGCTATCACACTGCAGGTGCGCCATGATGACCCGACCGCCGGCACGGTGGTACGGCAGGCAAAGACCCTGATGGTCGGAAAATTCATCTTATTGGTCAGATGCAGATAGTTGGCCTTCCGCAGTGATGCGTTGATTTTTTCCACCGCATCAGGATCGACCTCATTGGAACCCTTTTCTTTCGTCCTTGGGGGGCGTACATGGCAGTCGGGCACGAGCTCCATCCTGTCACAGTAGTTTGCATTGTGGTCGTAAAGGGCGGCCGTGGCGAAACGCTCGTTTTGCCCGCACTTGATGGTGTTGCGAATCGGCCGCCCGGCCACTTCAACGCGGACCTGATGGCCCAAGGTACTGGTCCAGGGTGTGTTTGTGGTAATGCGATACAGTTCGTTGCTCATGAACTGAACCGCGGACCAGTCGCCATCCAAGATGGCCGCCGGTTCCGCCAAGTCAATTACGGCCCTCCCGTAGTCTGCAGCCGTGCCGTTGTTGATGCTGCTCATGCAAGTTGAGGCATCCGCCGCGGATGCCGGATTGTCTATCAGCTTGACTACTTCAGTCGATCTTCGCTCTTGCAGGCCGTTTCTGTCCAGCACCATCAGCATTTCTCCTATTGATGTCTCGCCGGACATAAACAGGCGCGTAGGGTCGTGTGAGACAACAATGCGCCGAACATGAAACCTACCAGCCAGGTACATCCTCGTGCCTCGTGCAGAAGGGGCTGTGCAGAATGAGCTGGGTCCCACTATTCCGAGCCTGCCCGTAGCAGAATTCAGAAATCTCTCTGCGAGAACCATAAACCCGTTTGCGTTGCTGGACCTGGTTATCGGCAGCCCGGCATACAGTTCCGCCTCCCTTTGACCCAGCCTCTTCTTGAGGCCCGGTCCCAACTGGTCATGCCGAATGTCGACCCGTGTATACGGAGGATTCATGATAGCCAGATCAAATTCCGAGCACTCAATCGGCGCGGGGCTGGCATCTATTCTGGTACCGGTAGTCGGCCTGGGATTCAATGAAAGCTGCCCCTTATCAGCAAGCAGTTCAAGTGATCCCAGACGGGCATGCCCGATGTGATCAGCCCCGAGTACCATGCTGTAGAGATGCATCCTGTTGAAAGTCACCGGCGGGAACACCATTCCCAAGCCCGTAGCCGTCTGGAAAATGGCCCGGTTGTTGATGTCAAATCCATATATAACCTGCTCCAGAAGTGCCTGGCAGACTTCGTCGCGGCGGCCTGTTCCTTCGTGTTGCAGAATGTGGTTCACCACGGCAATCAGTAGCGTGCCGGTGCCGCAGGCAAAATCCACGACGCGCAGTCCGATCACCTGGTCATAATCGGTCCAGTCTATCCCCAGCCCATTGAATAGCAGGCCGGCAAGCATAACGGCGGCAGGCAGTGAGGTATACATGGATCCGTCGCTCCTGGCGGTTTCGACTGACTGGCAGAACGTAATGCCAATGAGATCATGGTGGTCCTTGCCCTTTGCGCTTTGTATGTCCAGGGCGGCGCGTATCAGCGTGGCGGCGGCCTCCTCTTTGGCCGGAGACTCGGGAAGTGCATTCAGGATCGCACAACTCCACTCCAGAATCTGCCGGTAATCCACAGCCAGCCAACTCCGATGGGCTTCGTACAGCAGCCGGGTGATCGTAATTGACTGCTGGCACGCCCGCACCGTTGAGGGGGGCCAGCCCGCTGTGATCCCGACCGGCCTCGGCGTATCATGTCTGATTCCGTCCAACTGAGCATGAAACATGATTGCCGTAAGCAGATCTGTCATCAGTCCCCGGACATTGGTGCCCTTGGCCGAGGGTCCCATGTTGGCCATAATGAGTGCGGCCTGAGGTTTGGTAAATTTACCGGCCGCTTTTAGTACCGCAGTCCTTGCCATGCCGGCCAGCACTTCAGGGGATCCAAGCTCGTTTGGCAGTTGAAGGATCAGGGCGGCCAGATCCATCGTACGCAGCCGCCGCCACTCCGCTTTGCCTGGGGGTGGGCGGTGCTGCTTCATGCGAACGGAAACCTCTACCTCGCCGCTTCGGACATCGTCTTCCGTTTCAAATGTATCCGGGTAGAGCAGTGCTAACGACATTGTGCACACATCCCGCCTGATAAGTTTATCATCTGCGGCCCGAAGCGCCAACCTCCTGCGTCCCGCCACTTCCTTTGCCGTACGTCCGCGCCCAATCTTCGCCTCGATGGCAATCTTTGTATCGTCGACTCGGCATTCAATGTCCGTCTGGCTGGCATCCGGTTGACGGACCTCGGGTGCGGCATCCACCCCTCCGGCTCTGAGCAGGCTGGCCAGATATGTGTTCAGAACGGCCTCAGCGGCCATGTAGTGGGTGAATCTGCATGCATGCAACCATGACCTCAAAATTACGCTAAACTTCAGTCAGCGGGCATACCTGTACCATAAGTCCGATAGAGGGATGGATGCATCGGCGTTCATGGCATCGCCACATTGATGGGCCTCTGCCCATCTCCCGGTATCCAGCCGGTCTGAGCATGTCCCACCCACCAGGGGCCGATAGGCCATACCCCTCCCTCAACATGCCGTTACCCTGCCCATCGTCTCAACCGGATCATCGCTGAACAGGTCGACATAGGCATCATAGCAGAACACCCGATGCCGCTTGCGATTTGTGATTTCGCGTACGATACCATAGCTGGCGATTCGGGCAACCAGATGATTGACATCATTACCGGTCAGTCCGGTTGCCTCAGCAATCTGCGCGACCGTGAAAAGGGGCCGCCGGTAGAATTCCGCGAGCACCCGCACGCCGGGGGCCGCCCCTCGACCGAATTCACCCATTATCAAATCAGTGTGCGCGCTGCGCAACATTGGGACAAGCCGCACAATGACGATGGCCCGATAGCATGCGACCACCACGGCGGTCAGGAAATACTTAATCCATCCCTCCCAGTCCCCATCTTCGTGAATGCCGCTCAAATACCGGTAATACGCCATTTGATGCTCCAACAGATGCGACGATATTACCAGCACCGGATGCCGAAGGGCTTTCCGCTCGTGCAGCATCAATAGGATCAGTATCCGCCCGACCCGCCCGTTCCCGTCCAGAAAAGGGTGGATGATTTCAAACTGTGCATGAGCCAGCGCTGCCTGTATGGCAGGCGACATGCCGGAGGGCGTGTTCAGGTACTTTTCAAGCTCCCCCATGACGGGAATTACCTCGTGCGGCGGAGGCGGGACGAATCTGGCCGTGTGCAGCGTGGAGCCTGCCTGTCCTATCCAGTTTTGGGACTTGCGCAGCTCCCCGGGATCTGCATAGTTGCCCCGAATCCCCTGCATCAGTTTCCGATGGATCCGGCGCAGGAGGCGTGTGCACAAAGGCAGGTCTCCGAGCTTTTCAAGTCCATATTGAGTGGCCCGTATGCAATTAATGACCTCTTCGGCTGCAACGCGATGATCGGGCCCGAGCAAACCGGCTTCAGCCAGCAGCAAATCGCCAAAGGTGCACTGAATCCCTTCAATCTGACCTGACAGCAGAGCTTCCTTGCGGACGAACATTTCCAGGTAGTGACCGATTTCGGGCACCTGACCCACCGCACGGTCCAGCTGCCCCAGCATACGGTCTGCCTCAGCCGCCAATTCCTGAAGCCTACCTTCAACCCGCAGCGGTGGATCAGGCGGCAGTCTGCTTGGAATAAATGCGTGGTAACCCGAGGACTGTCGTACCCATTGCCCAGCCCTGTGGCTGCCATCCTTCTGCTGCTCCATGGATATTGCGCGACCAGTCACAGCTCCTTATACACATTGGTCAATACCTATGACAGATGCTTACGGCCCATGAGCAAGTATGAGCCATCCCATGCTGCGGACCGCTGGCAGGAAAGTCCTGCAGAATATTGAGTGCATCGATGGGATGACCTGCGGTTTACAGTGCCTGCTACGGACCGATACATGTATTGGCCCTGCGATGACCACGGCAGACCCTCTGTTCGGATGATCTTGCGGATGGGGGGGGGCAAAGCTCCATCTCCAGTCTCGGTTTCCCATTGAAGAGGTGGGCCGTATTAACTTTCCAGAGGTGGGCAGATATAATTGCGCCTGCTCCCGGATCTTGGGCTTCGTCCCTATCTTCCCTTACGCTGCCTGCTTATAAATGCGCATTGTTCTGCCCCTGATTCTCTGCTGTGCCGGCAGTGTCGCCGCCCGGCCACAGCCCGACTACGGCGCGCTTTCGCTCCCGGAGCGACCTAACATCCTGTGGATTGTGGCAGAGGATATGAGTGCCACGATTCCGGCCTTCGGAGACTCCACCATTGAAACACCCAACCTGGACCGGCTGGCCCGTGAAGGCATCCGGTACACGCACATGTTTTCGGTGTCCGGTGTTTGTGCTCCGAGCCGGTTTGCCATTGCGACCGGCGTGTATCCTACCCGCGGTGGCGCATTGCATATGCGCACCAGCTCCCGACCGGAGTACATGGAGCAGATTGGGGTGGTGCCCTACGAGGCAGTCCCCGATCCAGAAGTGCGCATGATGAGCGAAGTGCTCCGAATGCACGGATACTATACCTCAAACAACAGCAAGCAGGATTATCAGTTCACGGCTCCGGTTACGGCTTGGGATGCAAACTCACGTCAGGCGCATTGGCGCAACCGGCCAGATAATACCCCTTTCTTCGCGGTCTTCAATTTCGGGATTACCCATGAATCTCAGATCTGGAGCCGTGCGCAGGACTCCCTCTGGGTGGATGCCGATTTGGACGTACCCGTGCCGCCTTATCTGCCGAACACCGAGCCCGTTCGGACGGATATTCGCCGCATGTACTCCAACATCCGAATCCTGGACCACCGGATCGGTCAGTTACTCACTGCACTTGGGAGCGACGGGCTGTTGGATGAAACCGTCATTTTCTTCTATTCAGATCACGGAGGGCCTCTGCCCCGCCAGAAGCGTCAGCTCTATGATTCCGGCCTACATGTCCCGCTGATGGTACGTTTTCCGCATGCGCAGCAGGGTGGACGGATTGACGCGCAGCTGGTCAGCTTTGTGGACCTGGCACCGACCGTTTTCTCGCTGGCAGGAATCGCCCTACCCTCGTTCCTTGACGGGCAGGCTTTCCTGGGTGCGCAGCGATCTGACGCGCCCCGGTCATACATTCACGCGGCTGCCGACCGATTTGACACCGAGTACGATACTAAGCGTGCGGTCCGGGACGACCGCTACAAGTATATCCGCAACTTCCGACCGGAGCGCGGTTACTATTTGGCGGTCACGTATCGGGAGCAGATGGCGACGATGCAGGAGCTGCTGCGGCTTCGCGATGCCGGTGAACTGGATCAGATCCAATCCCAGTGGTTCCGGCCTTCAAAGCCGGTAGAGGAGCTCTTTGACACGTACTCCGATCCGCACGAGATTCACAGCCTTGCAGACCGGCCCGAACACGCGGAGCGCCTCAGGCAGATGCGCCAGGAACTCAACAGCTGGATGGCCTCGACCGGGGATCCGGGAACAATGCCGGAAAAGGACTATGTGGCCACGCTCTGGCCCAACCACATCCAGCCGCAGACCACAGAGGTAAGTATGCAGATGACCGGAGAGCACATCAGCCTAACTTCCGCCACCAATGGCGCGTCCATCGGGTACCAGTGGGTGGAGTCGGGCGCAGTGGCTGGCGATGCCTGGCAGGTATTTAGCGGACCCATCATGCGCATGCCAGGAAAACAGCTTGTGGCTATTGCACATCGTATCGGGTACAAACCCAGCGCGGCCACCCCCTTTAGCCCCTGACCCGTCACTTCCGGTACGCAGAGGGAAGCAGCACTGGGAATTCCGGGATTGATCTACGGACGAATTCATCCCCCGGATTGGCGTTGCGTTCGGAAACCGCTCCGCTGTTGTGGTTGTATCATGTCTGATACCTCCGCCGCCCCAGCCGAAGCCCGGCCCAGCCGCTTTGAAGATGCCGATACCGTGGTTATGACCGAACGTCGGTCATTGCGCGAGGTCATATGGACGAGCGGTTTAATGCGCTCCTTCAGGTCGTAGACAGCCGTACCCGTGAGCTGGCCAAGGCAACGGAAACCCTGCGTGAGCTCATGGACCAGCGGTTTGACGCGCAGGACAAGGCAACCGAAGCCCTGCGTGAGGTCATGAACGAATAGATTAAAGCCCTCAATATCAAATTCACCTTGCTGCTCTGGTTCATCGGCGCGCTGATTGCCATCGGTTTGTTTGCCCCGCTTCTGCCTTGGATCGATTGAGCTGCGTCAGATCGCAGTACACTGGGTCCTGCCCATCCACTTGAGCAGATTAATTTGGAACGCGAAGCCGGGCAGGGCTGGCCTCAATTGCCCTGTAGACCTGGCCGCTTGGCCGACATACCGATAGCTCCGTGAATCTCGTTGGGGTGGGACCGTGGCCGGTTGATCCGCACAGAATCGGACCTCTGCTAGGATTCGCAATTAAATTCAGATGTGCGCACTTGACGGAAGTGGTGGCAATCCGGCATGCGCGCCTCATAGTCAGAATCCGGTGTCGGTCCTGCATCAGTTGCTAAAACCTGTGGATACCACGGTGCCCGAACAGTCTCAGGGAAAGTCATCAGACTTTTCCTTCCACCTGCTTTCCCGGTCCATTTGGTGTTCATTGCCCGGCGGGTGCCAGTACACCTGCCTGACAGGGGCGAGGAGTCTTCCGAAGCCGCTGCCCAATTGCATTCCGATTCAGGCAGTCACCGCAATGTGGGGGCAATCTGACTGCAGGGTTTCGTGACTCGTACCCGTGCAGACCTGGAGGAATGGCGGCACATTAAAGCCAGCTCTGCCCTGTAAGCCATATGTAACCGGAACCGGTGGCGAACAATACATCCGGCGGAAGCCGCTGTTGTTCAAGCTGTTGCGGACCGCCTGCCGGACTCCCCTTCCCACATTGGGCATTCTCTCGCTGAACGCGGCATTATGTGACCGCCTGGTAGATCTTCGGGATGCGCGGATTCGCGCCGTAAACAAGTACCCTGCAGAATGAAGGTGTAACCACCATCGTGCCAAGGAACGGCTCCACCCGGCGTTGGCCCCCAACGGCGTGTCAAACCCGTAATTCCCGGCGCGACTTTCCACGCCGGATTGAATTTTCCGAGCTATACCTCCCAGCCGGGGCGGTACTCGCGGTGCTTCAGGCTGTGGTCGACCTCAACATTGGTGAATCTCATGCTGGCGGAGTCCCAAACCAGATGCTCGTTCGTCCGCAGAGCAACAGCCGCCAGGCAGGTGGCCTCTGCCAGATCTGCCACATTGATGAAACTGCCCCGGCTCTGAGTGCCATCGCGGGTTGCGGTCATGTATTCATCTACCGAGTCGGTTACATCCTCCCGGTCACGAGCTGCGGGCATGGAACCTTCCAGTGCTGACATGCGGCTCTCTGGGAGCAGGCGAAAATCCTGAGCCAGGAAATTGCCCAGAATAGTCCCGAACTCGCCCACATACAGAATCCCTTCGCGGGGCAACTGCTCTCCGTAGCCCAGAAGTGCCTTCTTGATTCGCGGCTTCATACCCCCATCGTACCAGTAAATGTCCATGTCTTTGTGCTCAAAGTGGACAGTACTGGCGGCCGGGAAGCCCACCTGGGAACGCCTCCACTGGCTCTGATTGCCGACTATCACCGCCCCTGTCGCACCATTGGCGGACACACTGATGACGGGCCCCGGGTCCAGCATCCGATAGGTCCGCCACAGACTGTAGTTGCCCATATCACCCAAGCAGCCTGCCCCGAAATCATACCACCCACGGAACAGCGCGTGCGTGTAATCCAGGTGGTACGGACGATCCGGCACCGGCCCCAGCCACAAGTCCCATTCCAGTCCGTCCGGAATCGGCATGGCCTCTTTGGGATTCTCCATCCAGCCCTGCGGCCATACCGGCCTGTTTGACCAGTTGTGTACTTCCTTTACCTTACCGATGATGCCGGCATCAAGCCAGGCCTTAAGCTGGTGGAACGCAGGATCATTGTTCCACGCCATCAGATGCGTGGTAACACCTGTTTCTTTGGCCACGCGTACGCACTGATGCACCTCATGCAACGTGTTGGCCAGCGTTTTGTGTGCGACAACTGCCTTACCCGCCTTCATGGCCGCAATATTGACGCATCCGTGCAGATGGTCAGGGGTCATATCAATGATCAGGTCAATCCCTTCAGATTCCGCCAGCATGTCACGATAATCCACATACGTCTTGCACCCTGCGTAATCAGACTGTCCGCGCACATTGGCGTAGTAGCTTTCGATGACTTCACGCCCGGCTTCACGCCCGGCCCGAATACCGGTTTCCGATCCCCAGTTGGGGTTGTTGATGAATCGCCTGACCGAATTGCGAATGCCGTGAGGGCTCCAGTCACGATAGTCATCCGAGTCTCTGTTGGGATCGCACACGCAGGCCAGATGCAGGTCCTCCCGCGGCAGCCAGTCACTCATGAGCTGCCGCAGGGCCTGGGTGCCGGATCCAATCAGTGCCGCATTAATTTTGTCGCTGGGGGCCACATGGCCTGGCCCACCGAGCACGCTGCGGGGCACGATTGCGGCCGCCGCCGCCGCACCCGAGGCGGTGGCCAGAAACTGGCGGCGGGAGAAATTCTGAACCGTTAACATTGCAAAACAGGTTTTCCACGGTTGGAATATACCGCAAATTGTTATAGGTTTTACAGAGATTCCGAGGTTTTCCACTCATGCAAAGGCGAGAATTTATTCAGTCTTGCGCGGCACTGGCCGCGTTGCCCGCATTCCTTAAGCGCCACACGGATCTGGCGATCGGATTCCAGACCTGGGTGGTGCGGGAACCCCTCGCGGAGGATTTTGCCGGCACCCTTGCCGAAATGGCCGCCATGGGGTATGAGACCCTTGAAATGTGCTCGCCGGTCGGCTACGGTCAGTATGGCTTTGGCCCGTTGGCCAACCTATCCGCCCGGGAAATGAAATCCATCATTGCGGATCAGGGCTTAACCTGCATGAGCTCCCATTACACCCCGGTAGAGCTTAGGGATGACATCCAGGCCCGCATTGCATTTGCCCAGGAGCTGGGACTATCTCAGATGGTGCTGTCATCGCCGGGGCTGAACGCGAACAATTCCATGGACGAATGGAAGCGGGCTATAGACGAAATGAACGCCTGGGGGCAGGTCATCACGGAGGCAGGGCTGACGTTTGGCTACCACAATCACAACTTTGAGTTTGATCGGGTAGACGGTACGCTGATTTACGACATATTGCTGGAGGGGCTGGACGCGGAAGTGGTCAAGATGCAATTCCAGGTTTGGGTAGTCAGTCTTGGGTACCAGGCGGCGGATTATTTCCGGGCGTATCCCGGTCGGTTTGTGTCTGCACATCTGGCGGACTGGAGCGGTACGGCCCAGGAGCGCACCCCAATCGGTGGGGGTGTAGTGGACTGGCCGGACTTTTTTGCAGCTGGCGACTCGGGCGGCCTGCGGAATATATATGTGGAGATGGCACCGGAGTATCTGTCCGATAGTGCCGCCTACCTCAGGAGTCTCCGATAGCCGATCTGTTACGGTATCACCGGCGGCATGGCCTGAATCCGGCCATCGGCCGGCATGATGAGTTGCGTGGTGTCAAACGGCACCGTAAACGAAATCTCGGTGGCACGCGCTTGGGTGCCCGCCGCTTCTCCTTTGACTCCCTCTTCAAAAGTGTGCCAGATCAACCGGCTTGCCACGGTCAGCCCGTCTATGGTCACATGGTCTGTGTACATGATCAGGTTTTCGTATACGGGTTCATCTGAAGCCGGCCGCCCGCTGCCGAAGGTGGAACGGTATCGGATTCCGCTGACGGTATGGGATTCCGGGTGGATGTACAGCGTGTAATGGTCGCCGGGCGCATCCCCAATGCCATCATCAAAGGTGCATTTGAGCATGCGATGGGTGATGCCATCCAGGGTTTCGTCCGGCAGGATTTCGTATCGGATGCCGGGGTCAGCCAGCACAAAGGGGATCGATTGAAAATAGTAGCCGGTCTCGGCCCAAAACCGGGGGTTAAGCGCCAGCGTATCGGGGCTGATCCAGGCATCGGTCCCATTCCAGGCCATCCGGCCTGCCACAGGTTGCGGTTCATCCCCTGAGCCAAGCGAGAGGATTTCGTGATAAATATGTCGTGACCGGTTGTCCGCCGTAATGCGCGACCGGAGCATGAAACCCGGATTGCGCATCTCCCAGACATAGGAGCTGGTAGCGGTCGCCTGCCAGGTATCAAGGCCGCCGTGTGCCTCCAGGACCTGTAAAAGCAGCTGGCCGCCCTCCGTCGCGCCGAGCCGCTGCTCAACCTCACTTGTCTGCGGGTTGGGCGCTTCCATTTGGCAGGAGGCCCAGATCATGAGAGCTATCAGGGGGATGAATCGCATCTTTATATTGGATTGAAAATCTTCGCCCACAAAATACGGACGGATTGTTCGTGCAGAATCCCATGCGCATTGCCGCGGTGCAGATGTGTTCCGGTCAGGACTTGGAGATCAATCTGGCCCGAGCGCGTGACCTGTTGGAGGAGGCCGCCGCCGGAGGTGCCCAACTGGCCGCCCTGCCGGAGAATTTTTCATTCCTTGACCGGGAGGGCCATAAGCTCAGTGCGGTGGAGGACCTGCGTGATGGCCCCGCCATCCGGCTCTTGCGTGAAACGGCCCGCCGCTGCCAGATCTTCATTGTTGGCGGCTCGGTGCCGTTGGCGGCGGGCAGCAAGGTTACCAATACGTGTCTGGTGGTCGGACCTGATGGCTCAGTACTGGCCCGGTATGATAAGATTCACCTGTTTGACATAAAGCTGGATGCGGCGCACGATTTTCAGGAGTCGCGCTACATCGCGCCGGGCAGCGATCCGGTGACCATTGAAGCGTGTGGACATCGGATGGGCCTGAGTATCTGTTACGATTTAAGGTTTCCCGAGCTCTACCGGCGCTTGGTGGCCGATGGCGCTCGCGTGTTGTTTGTGCCTTCGGCATTTACCTGGCGCACCGGTGCTTACCACTGGATGGCCCTGCTCCGGGCTCGTGCTATTGAAAATCTAGCCTATGTTGTGGCTCCGGCGCAGCAGGGCCGGCACAATGCTCAGCGGGAGAGTTTTGGTCACTCCATGATCATTGACCCTTGGGGCCAGATTCTGTCGCAGGCACCGGACCGCGAATGCGTGATATTTGCTGACTTGGATTTTAGCTACCAGGATCAGCTGCGCCGCAGGCTGCCGTGTCTGGACCACACGCGCGTGCTGTAGGCGTTTGGGCAGCGGGCGGACTGCCGGGAGATCAGCTATCGCGCTGAAGTGCTCACGCATTCCGCCCCGTTGCACCACGGTCAGTCCGACCCGTGGCGGGCCGATCCCGACCCGCTCTAAGCTTACATGCTGCGGACCCCCGGAAAGTCCCTGCTCGCTCTGGTCGCCAGCAAGTATCCGTGGCCAAATGCTGCTGGTGGAGTACTGGCCGGAGCAGAGAATACGACACCCATGGCCGGACAAACTGTTTGCACTCATGCGTGCCCACGCGATCCGTAGCCGGTGTCGTATGCATGCACGCGCACAAACGGATCTGTGCCCGGGGGCGGGTAACAGGGGTCCCTACCGCGATCCAAAGCAGCTGGTGAACCTGGTTGAGGACTGCACCTCAACAGTGACGATTGGCAGCTGCGCTTTCCTTCTTCTCCCATGGATTCACGGCCCGGCTGAAGGAATGGAGGCTACATGGCATCGGCGCAGTACGGTACGATCCGCATGCGGCTGGTTAGTATAGCGGCCGTGGAATTGCAGGTCGCTTTGAGCTGGCGAACTCTCAAACAGTCCCTGATAGCCGCAGTCTATGCTTTCCATTGTGCGTGCCCGTCCACCGCCAGGTCCGTAAGCGTGGGCCGTTCGGCCACGGCCAATTAGGACAGCTCCCTTCATCAGAAGTGTGGCACCGGTGCACTCAGGAATCACCGAAAGGCCGGATTCGTGCGCCTCGCTAAAGCGACTGAATCTGTCGCCAACAGGTGTCCGTCTCACCATGAACGGCCTGCTGGCATAGATCGCGACCACCACAGCTGCCAAAATGCCGCCATTCCAGACTTGCGGGGACATGGTGAGGATGCGGATCAATCCAGGTGCCAGAGCATCCCTTGAGGCCAAGGAGTACCAGCCTTGCCTGACATTGTCAGCTTTTGAAACCATTTATCTGACATGTCGTATATTCTAACCGCAACTGATGGCAAATTGATGCATGATGGTCCAATTCTCTGCTCTTCTCTGTCTCGGAAATGAAGTCGTGTCGCTGATCGTGCGGCGAAACCGAGCTATTCCAAGCAGGAGAAATCTGAGGCCTTGACAGAGGCTCTTCAGGAGGACGCACTAGCGCTTCCATTGGAAGAATTCAAGGCGCTGCCCTCTCAGACTCGCAGAATTCCATTCGAGTCAACTGGGGAGCAAGTGGACGAGAGTCTAGAATTCCTTCAAGAATCCGGTCTGGCGGGAGCAATCAAGAGACAGTTCAGGGGGGTTCTCGCGACATACGGACATGACATGGTCAGACTGAAGCTAGCCTTCGCTGTCGGACTGAAGGAGCATGCCCGAGCTATGGTTCGGCAGATTTGCGCTGAAAGGCGCAGGAACCTAACCTCCAGTCTATGCGATAGACTGAAGTCTGTTGTTGCTGACCACGATTATGCCGAAGTGGCCCAGTCAATCCTATCTCCGGCATTCAATCAAAGTTCGCCCCGACGGGTACTTCGGGATGGTATAGATGATGGTCCCCAACTCCCAGAACCCGGTGGCGCAGCATGAGGGAGGACCGCCACAAGATTGTTGTTGCCGAATCGGATAGTTCTCTGACGATCTCCGCAGGCGGGATGGCTCAGCATGAAAGTGGAACCTTTGACCTGCAGCGAATTGAGGCAAGCGCGTTTGCATCCTCCGAACCCTTAGTACGGGACATGCTTGGGCTGGCTTGCGCTGTTGAGTTTGCTGATAGAATCATCAAGCGGAAGAGTGGAAAGCGTCTGTTTCAGCTCCACATGCCGGTCTATGAGTATTCGTCGTGGGACTCCAATGCGGTTGTGCGGAGCCTAACTCGGGCTCTGAACATACTTACGGGCGACGATTGGAGCTTTAGGTACGAGCGTAGGGCAAGTTCGCCACCTCGGATTAGTCAGAGGCATTTGCCATTGAGTCCGCGAACGGAGGCCGTGCTGCCCTTTAGCGATGGTCTGGACTCACTCGCAGTATCTGGGCTCATGGGTGCCGAATTAGAAGGCGGCCTATTGTGCATCCGAGTTAAGCGGGGTAGGGGTGTTCAGCGGTGTGAGGGCAGAACGGTGGCAGAAGTGCCATACCGTATAACCTATACCGGGCACTCTGGCAAAGAGCCTACCTTCAGAAGCAGAGCATTCAAATTCATCATTGTGACTGCTGCAGCGGCGCACCAGCACGGTGTGTCCAAAATAGTCCTGCCAGAAAGTGGCCAGACCGCTCTTGGACTCTGGCTCACGCCGATCGGTGATCATCACCCTATTTCCGGGAGTCATCCCCAGTTTGTCTGGCACATGAATAGATTCTTGAATGCGTTGCTGAACGCGGAATTCAATCTGCATCAGCCAAGGCTGTGGAATACGAAAGGCGAGACGCTGGGTGAATATCGTTGCCAATGTTCCAATGAGGACTGGGCGCACACCAAGTCGTGCTGGAAACCGAACCACCAGAGTTCGGTGAACGGGAAATGGCACCATTGTGGCGTTTGCGCCGCATGCCTGCTCCGCCGCCAAAGCTTACACGCGGCAGGTCTTGAGGAGCCGGCGGACTCGTACTTGTGCGGTAACTTGGACTCCCCTGAACTTGAGGCAGCACTTCAACCTGCATTTCGAGACTCAATTGCGAACGGGCCCGCGTTTACGAGTCATGCGAGCTTTGGGGTGGAATCGATGGACAGTCTGGCAGAACTTGGCCGCCGAGGCTCCCAAGAACGCTTTCGGCGGTACGCGCGGGAGCTCCACAGGTATGTGGGATTGGACGAGGGCTTGGTGGAGCAGCGATTGTCACGCCTAGTCCGGCAGCATCATGTTGAATGGACGCAGTTTCTAACTTGTCTGCACCGTGATTCATTTATTCGAAAATGGGTGGACCGGAAATAACGCTCGCCCCGAGATCAGAAGTCCCGGCCCATGAAACCGGGCGCCGGCTAAAGGTTGCACGCGAAGAGGCCGGGCTTACCCAGGCGACAGCTGCAGAGAAGATCGGCGTAGCCCGTACGACCCTGGTGGCCATAGAGCAGGGGCAGCGACCTGCCGCGATTGAGGAGGTCGTGCAGCTGTGTAGCGCTTACAGCGCTTCGGTCAATGCTATTCTCCGTAGGGAAGCGACATTTTCAAACATAATTCCCCGGTTTCGAAAGCTCCCGGGTTCAACTGATTCGGTAGTAGCTGACGCGGTGAGGATGTTGAATGGCTTTGTGCGATCAGAAATCGAACTCGAGAATGCGCTGGGTGTGGCATGTCAATTCAACTACCCCCCAGAGCGTCCATTGTATCCGGGGCCAGTACGGCCCCAGGCCGAGGATGATGCGCTGGAACTGCGCCGATGGCTAGGGCTGGGAATTGAACCTATTCTTGATATGCTGTCTCTATTGGAGGGACAGTTGCGCATTCGAGTCTACGGACATGAACTGGACAGCCGTATCTCCGGGCTGTTTGCATGGGAAGAAGGAATTGGAGCCTGCATGCTCTTCTCCACTTCGCACCGACAGGAACGGGTTCAATTCACGGCCGCGCATGAATTGGGGCATTTTCTCACGGCTCGCTCCATGCCTGATGTCAGTTTTTTCGGGCATGAGCCCGGGTCCAGATTGGAGAAATACGCAAACCATTTCGCCAGCGCATTCCTGATGCCGAGATCAGGCGTAGTGAGGCAATTTGCGGCGGTTACGCGGGGATGCTCGCACTTGACCCGGCGACATGTTATCCTTCTTTCGCGACTGTTTGGAGTCTCCCGGGTTGCCTTGGTACGGAGACTGGAGGAATTGAGGCTCGTTCGTCCCAAGACTTGGGAATGGTTTGAGGACAATGGGGGCATAAAGGACTCGCAGGCAGAAGCAGTCGCTGGCCCTTCGCTTCTAGGCAGTACCTCACGACTCCGCCCGATACCCCCGCGTATAACACTTCTTGTCCAGGAGGCTTGGGAGCGAGAGTTGTACAGTGAGGGTCAGTTGAGCCGGATGTTGAAACTCGGGAGGCGCAACCTACGGAAGCTCATTTACGAAGTTCACACGCCCGAAGACGAAGCAAACAGGCTGCCGGATTATTCTGAAGCGTCTTGAGAAGTCGCGGCCCGTATAAGCAGTGAGGCAGGCCCGTTATCCATGATCTGAGGTGATGGAGAAAAGTGAAAGTCCTTCCGATACTGTTCTGGTATTGGACACGAGTGCCATTATCAACTTGATTGCAACCAGAGAAGTTGAGCACATCCTGCGGGCAATTCCCGATAACCCAGGAATCACATTCCAGGTGAGAGAGGAGCTTAGGCTGGGTGCACAATCCGGGCATGAAGAGTCACAGCAATTGCAGATCCTCATCAACATGGGATTAATTCAAGAGGTCCAAATGATTCCTGCCTGCCTACCGGTATATCGGAATCTTGTAGAGGGGGCCGCCAGGGAAACACTTGATGACGGGGAGGCCTCTTGCATCGCCTATGCGGAAATTCATGGAGCGAAAGTGGTGATGGACGAGCGCAAGGCCACGCGACTGGTGGGAGTACTGTTTCGGGAGATCCAATTGATGTCCACGGTCGAACTGCTATTTGATCAGACCGTAAGGAGCGCGCTCGGCCCCAGCCGTCATTCCGATGCAGTTTATAACGCTCTTAAGGATGCAAGAATGTTCGTGTCCATCTCCTTTGAAACTAAGGTTGTTGAGCTGATCGGCCACGAAAGAGCGGCGGCTTGCATGAGTCTTCCGAAGCGCTTGAGACCGCTCAGTTGAGCTGATCGGCGGCATGGCCTCAACCTAACCGACTATTGCTGAGAGAAACTTAGGGCTGACGTTTCCAACATTTTGAATTGGAGCCAACCGGTGAGCCAGCATTTCTGTTGGAGCAAGCCATCCGAGACGGGCTTCGCCGCCAAAGTAAACGGGCGCATGAGATTACGAATCAGGAGCCTTTCCGATGCGCTCTATCTCTCCGCATGGCCTAATGCCTTAATTCGCGTCCCGCCTCCAACATTTTGCCCATAGCGCTGGGCCAGGCCCGCATCACGAGCCAAAGCGCGTTTTGTGCGGCCTACTACTCGCTGCTGAGGAAGGGTTTGGATGGCTGGGTCAGGATAAGCCGCGCGTCGGGGCAATCCATCTGGATGGCGCTCTGGAAGCTTGGTGCCTCCTATCGCCAGGCCGGCGTGGACTTTGCCTCTGCGTAGCAGCTGGCAGCTCGGCACCGGTTTCTGCGAAAGCTGCTCAATGCAGTGGGCCTTAACACCCATCGTAAGACCTTGGAGCTCGACAGCTGCCGCTGATGGCCTGCAACAACGGGGACCGACACCCCTAATAGTGGATGGCGGAAGCCTTTGCTGAAAATGATGGGCATTTACGCTGCCGGTACACGCGGCCCAGACCGCACTACAGTCCCCAGCACCAATCTGATTGATGAGGCGTTATTCCAGCGAGCCCTGCCGCTCCCGGTGACAGTTGTGTCTGTGCATCAGCCCTTGCTGTTGGACCGCACCTGGTGGACCGGGTGGCAGGCTTTCCACTTAGACCGGTCGGGGCTGAACGGGAGACGGGATACGAAGGTGGTTGCGATGCTGGATTGTGATCTGAAGGCATACGCCGAAACGGGGCGTGATTGCCATCTGCGGACGCTCCCACAAACCGAGCTAAATCAAACCCGAAGGCTGAGTTGTAGGCTCGTTGTAAAGCATCGAATATTGCATCTCCTCTTGAACCTGCCTTGTTGCTCCATCTGCTCCCGGAAACAGGCGGGCAGCCCTGAATCCATTCCTGTGGCACAGTTCAAACAGTCGCACACTCTGCTCTACAGGAAGGGTGAGGTTTGAGATTGGAGCAAACTGGGCACCGAGCATGAAATGCTCAAGGCCTTTGCTATCCGTAGAGCCTCCCCGCTGGGCCAAAATCGGATGCACTGTGAACAGGCCCTGCTGTGCTACGACATTCTTTGAAACGGATTCGCGGAGCACCCGGACGCTACCGACATGGCTGTTCATTCGGGGACCCTTGTTCAATACAAGAATGGCCACTCTCTGGCCCGAAACCCATCTTTCAAACCTTCGGATCGCCTCGCTACAGGCGAAGTAGGCCGCCACATAGGGACTTAAGGTCCAGTCAAGCAGCCGTGTTGGTAGGCCGTGCAGCTGGGCCATCGCCATTATGTCCAACAAGCCATAATTGCGCGGCTCATCTAAACGGCGAAGATATTCGTCGAGAATGTACCGTGACTGCATGGGATCTCTGAATCTGTCTGAATCCGAGTGCAGTACAATTCCCGCATCGTCGCACCCAACTACGAATCTCCCAAGTATATCAATCTCCCCCAGCGCCTGCAGTTCGGACGGACTCAGTTCACTTCCCCACGGCACCCCGGCGGGAGTGATCATTGCGCCTCTCAGCACCGAGGGAACAAGCTCCCATGTGGCATCGGCATGCCCTCAATATAGCCACTCGTGCCCAGTTCCGTCGGGTGTAGAGGGATCAATGAGGTGAGCCCACAAGTCCTCCGCGCGTTCAAAAGGCAATTCCTCAATCGCGGCAGACATCGGGAATCAGCCGCCCGGTACCGCCAATGAGCGTTTTTTGCCCCGCAGCGCACGGACCCAGTCTCCTTTACCCTCTCGCTGGAAAACCGTTTGGTAAATAAAAATGCCGGGGTAATCGTCCCGCCGCACCACCCGTGTCTCTCTGGGTGGCCAGTTTCTGGACTTGACCGCGTCCCGGTAGAAGACTTCCCAGACTGTGCCATCGTCAAGAACTATGCTGTGGCCACTGCGCGTCACTTCCGTGACCACAAATGTTGGACAAGTAGCCATGTATCTGCTATGCCCGTTTGGTGCAAGTGAATCGAATCCTGATGCCCATCCTGATTAGATCTACGCCGCCTGCGCCCATTTGATCCAAGAACCAACGGTTAACCTGAATGTGGTGTGCGGCAAGCCCGCTGCGGTGCCCGCTAGGATTGGCCCCCGGAACGGGAATGCCCTCTTCCAACTGAATAGTCATTGCTGCGCGTACGCCTTGCTCCGAGACATTCCATGATGGAGTCGGTTGAATAACCCATTTGAAGGGCTTGGCCCAAGCTCTTGATTCCTAACAGCGAGTTAAGCTTGGGTCAGCGCCAATACCGGACACTCAGGCAGCCTCTAGCAGGACTGGAGAAAGGGCAGATTCGGCCTGTGGAATCCGTATCTGCGCGCAGTGCTCACCGCAACCTCCCCCAGATCTCCGCCCGATTAGTACTACATATCATTGGAGTCGCGGTTCTACCGGTTGATCAGGGTGTCTCCGGCCTTATGTACAGGAGTGGCAATGGTACGCTACCAGTGATTGAGCACGAACCGCAGGACGGACCACCAGGCCGCGCATTTTGAGCTGCGTGTAAACGAGGTGCACCGCGGTGGTGAGCTACCACGCCGATCACGTTCCGGTAATGCAGTTGCCATTGCTGTTATTGAGCGATCAGAGGCCCAACCCGGGGGTCGTGGTGTGGAATGTGCGCTCAATATCGGTGAGCCCCGGCAGGTCCGGGCTGCGTCAGCTGCTGGCCCGTCCATGTGACTGGTGCGCAACCATACCGGCTTGCGTGCATGTACCGTGGAGGCACACTCCCCCACCTTCATAGCGTACGGATGCGCCGATCACTTACAGCACCGCTTGATGCATCCGAGTTTCGTGAGGACCTTTGATTCTTCAGATGCGCGGGCCTGCTGAGACCCCATGCAACTCGTCCACGGCGGTTCAAAACCTCGTGCGATGTCTATCTGGAATGCTGTCGCAGGTGGATTTGCGCGCCTTGTATGCACATAAGTCTTCCGGCACCTTGATCCCTCTTCTTGGTCCGCCGCTGGCTGCGTGACATCATTGGTGTCTGCTTATTCCTCTTCAACATCCTTCAATCTCCAGGTCTGAACCAATGTGCACTTACGCGTGGTCAATTCATCATCCAGATTAGACATCGGCGCGGGCGGTTTCCTGCATCTCTATGCCTAGATTCTGTCCAGCATCGGCGGTGTCCCAGCATCCGGGGCCTTCAGTCAATCCGGATCCACGTATGCCCGTATCCACAATCACTGTGATGGCGTATCCACTGCGGTGCGCCACGCCGGACTTGAGGACAACCTGATCGCCCTAATGCCTTAATTTGCGTCCCACGTACAACATTCGACCGATGGCGCTGGACCTGACCG
>JAPPNA010000165.1 GCA_028873925.1 Bacteroidota bacterium
CAGGAGGCAGCGAAGTGGTACCGTCTGGCGGCAGAACAGGGCATAGCCGAGGCGCAGTACCACCTAGGTTGGATGTATACTAACGACCTCGGGCTGCTGCAGGATTATCAGGGGGTGCCGCAGGATGATCAGGAGGCAGCGAAGTGGTACCGTCTGGCGGCAGAACAGGGCATAGCCACGGCGCAGTACAACTTGGGTGTGATGTATGCTACCGGCCGCGGAGTGCCGCAGGATCAACAGGAGGCAGCGAAGTGGGTTCGTCTGGCGGCAGAACAGGGCATAGCCTGGGCGCAGTACAACTTGGGTGTGATGTATGCTACCGCGGAGTGCCGCAGGATCAACAGGAGGCAGCGAAGTGGGTTCGTCTGGCGGCAGAACAGGGCATAGCCTGGGCGCAGTACAACTTGGGTGTGATGTATGCCAATGGCCGGGGCGTGTCCAGGGATGAGCGAGAGGCGTGGGTGTGGTTTCGTCGGTCGGCGGATCAGGGACACAGCAAAGCGCAGTTCAATTTGGCTGTGATGTATGACCAGGGCCTAGGAGTGCCCAGAAATTACTGGGAGGCTAGGAAGTGGTATGGTAGGGTGGCGATACTGGATGACCGTGCGCAGTTCAATTTAGAAGTAATGGACACCCGACGATGGACGTTGTTCGGTGTACGCGTTGATGCAAAGGCGTATCCGAGGTATGGCTTGCAGACAACTTCACATGATTATGGCTTATGGAACCGTGATCTAAGTCCTTTGACGAGTGCGGACCAGATTATTGGAGCACAAACGTTTTCCGCCGAGCTGATACGCATGGAGGATGAGCCTTCTATTGAATGGTAGTTGCCACTGAGCGGTCTTGCGTCTGTAAATCCATAGAGAGTTGATGGGGCACGAATAGGTGTTTGCGGCAACCGAGGCGGAATGAATGCGGGCTGTAGGATTATCCTCGATACATAACATGAGAATTGCCAATTGGCTTGAATTTGCGGAGTCAAATCGCCGCGTGGTAGGAGCTCTCACTGCGCTGCTGACATGTGCCGGGTTAATAGCACTTCTTGCCATTCTCCTGCCGGTGCCCGAGGCCGGGAGCAATCAGGTATATCTGTCCGCACTACTGCTGGATCGGGCAAGCGCCTGGTTTCCGTTTACCGTGCAGAACATCATGTGGTTGATCTTCAGCGTGGGCATCGCCGAAATCACCCTCCGATTCAACCGCGCCAGTTCAGAAGTCCGCCAGCTCAGCCTGGAACTGCTGCCGGAGGACGCATCCACGATTCTACGATCACAGGACCTGATCCCTGTCTACCGGCGAATCTCAAGGGCCAAACAGGCCAGGCATTTCCGGCTGCAGCGTATTCTGCTGCGCGTGATTCAACAGTTCCAGATCAGCCGGTCCGCTGATCAGGCCAACAGCCTGCTCAATTCCAGCCTTGAGCTCATTCAGCACGAAATCGACCTCCGGTACAATATGATGCGCTACATTGTGTGGCTGATACCCACACTGGGCTTCATTGGAACCGTGATTGGAATTGCGCTGGCCCTTTCTGCTGCCAATGACATGCCCAGCCTGGACGATGCCCAGGCTGTGCAAGTCTGGTTTGGGACCATGACGACCAAGCTCGGTCTGGCGTTCAATACGACCTTTCTTGCGCTGATTCTGGCTGCGATCCTGGTCTTTCTTCAGCACATCGCACAAGGAAAGGAGGAAACCGCACTCAACAGTGCCGGGCAGTATTGCCTAGACAATCTGATTAATCGACTTTACGAGGAATAGCCGAAGACACCATGGCTAAGAAATTCAATAATGACGGACTTCCCACCGAGGTGCCGACTCACGCGCCGGAAGAAGGCGCGGGGCTGTTCAAGGGCATTGCAAATGAGCGAAGCGAGAGCGACGAATCGCCCCCGCCGGCCATATCCGATGAGCCTACCACACGGGTGGGTGTACGGCCGGATTCAGGTGAAATCCCGGGTTCATCCTTTGTCCCGACGGGTGAACCCAAGACGGTAATTCACGGAGGTGCCTGGAAGGCGCTCCGGCAGCGTGGTATGCAGGTCGCCGAGGCGGATCAGGTAGCGAGCGAGCCAAAGCCACAGCAGTCTGACCTTGGAGTCGGCTCCCATCCTATGGCGGACCCAGTGGTAGGCTGGCTGGTTATCGTGGAGGGGCCGGGGATGGGGACCAGCTTACGGCTGGGTATGGGCCAGAATTCCATCGGCCGCGGTGATGACGTACGCGTACGAATTAACTTTGGGGATGCCCATATCTCCCGCGCGAGTCATGCCGTAGTGACGTATGACCCCAAGGGAAATCAGTTCTATGTCCACCAGGGATCCGGCACGAATCTGACGTATGTGGAGGATAAACCGGTGCTTTCCCCGACTGTGTTGATGCCTGGAGCTAAGATTGCCATGGGTGAGACCACGCTTCGCTTCGTCGCCTTTTGTGACGATACCTTTACTTGGGCGGATCAGTAGCCCTCACTGTCATGGAAGCCGCAGTGGCTAAGGGTCAGATTCGGGGAGGCCGTGGGTCCCAACAGGATGCAGCTGAGTGGTGCCAGTGGGAGCCGGGCTGTTTTCTGATGATCCTCGCCGATGGCATTGGCGGTACGGCAGGGGGCGAAGTGGCCAGTCGAGTGGCTGTAGATGGATTCTGCAATTCATTCATGGAGAGTGATCACACGGAGATGCCAAAGCGGCTGCGTGAGGCACTAACTGAGGCTAACAAGGCGGTATATCACAAGAAAATGGAAGTGCCTGATTTGGCGGAGATGGGTACTACCCTGATAGGAGCCGCCATTGAAAATGGTAAACTAAGCTGGATCAGTGTGGGTGACAGCCCTCTCTGGCTCATCCGGGAGGGCCGCATGCACCGACTGAATGAGAATCATTCTGTGGGCGGCCTGTTGGACATGCGGGCGGCGGCCGGGGAGATCACCTCGGAGGAAGCCGAGCAATCTACGCGGCGACACATACTCTTGGAAGCGATCCAGGGGCTGGATCTGCAATATGTCGATGCGCCTACGGAACCGACCCAGTTGGTGAAGTCTGATACGGTTATTGTTGCCAGCGATGGCGTGGAGACCTGCTCAGAAGAGGAACTAGCGGAAATCTCTACCGCTGGCCGCCCCTCAGCGGCTGATATTGTGGGTGCGATCCTGGACGCGATTGACACCTACAAGAAGCCTTACCAGGACAACGCGACGCTGATTGTCCACAAACCCCGATTCTGAAATGCACCCGATTGCACACCGTGCGATTGCCGCCATCGTCTGTCTGTTGGCCTCGTTTGTGCTCTTTTTACAGGCCAGCGGGTCTCCGTACAGGATTCTGATCTATGCGGATGGGGAAGAGATCGCAAGTCGCGTGGGAGTGCTCGTCGCGGATGAGCTGCTACTCACAGCGACTGAACTGGTCAGTCAGGGAGACCGGATTGAAGTCGTCGATCCGTCCACAGGCGCACGGTTGGTCGCCACCGTGCGTTCAAGCACCGAATGGTACACGCTGTTGTCGGTGTCCGGCTTGCAGGGAACAGCAAGCCGGGTCGCGGCGCAGGTGCCATCTTCGGGGGAGAGCCTGCATCTAGGGATGATCGATGGTAGTCGCCGCGAGGGCATATTACACTCAGAGATTGAGCCGGACAGTACCGGGTCCGGGGCGTACAGATTCTCGATGAGCGTAAGCCCTGAGGAAGTAGGAACCCCTGTCTTGAATTCATGCGGTAATCTGGTTGCCGTGAGCTGGGGTATGCTCTCTGACAGCGCACTCGCTGTAACCGTTGGACTCAGCGGCACTTATGCGGCCATGGTTGATGTCCTTGACCGGGACAGTGTTCAGTATGAAGTGTCAGATTCGCCATGCCTCTCTCTGGAAGAGCAGTTGGGGCAGGCAAGAATGGCTAAGGAGGAGCTGGAGGCCAGCAGCCAAACCCTGGAGGATTCACTCAACGCCATTGTGGATGCCATTTCTGCCGGTGGACAGGCGACTCAGCGGGAGATTGCTGCACTGAATGTGCAGAGGAATGCGCTTGAGGACCAACTGGCTGCGACAACGGCAGAAATGGCGCGACAGGATTCGCTAATATCAGAAAAGACAACCCTTCAGGCTGAGATTGAAACACTGCAGGCAGACTATGAATTGCTTCAAGCGGAGCTGGAAGAATTGGAGGAACAATCGAGACACCATCTGAGCATCGTGGCGGCTCTCGGTGTTGTTGTGCTGGGAGTCACCCTCCTTTTCCTGATGAGAGCGGCCCGAAGGCGGCGGGAAGCTGAGGCAGTACTCAATAAGACTGCCGATAGACTCCAGGAAGTAGAGGAGGAGAATGTGCGTCGGTCGGCAACCTATGCGGATGTACTCCTCGCAGGAAGCGGGCCATCCGGTGAAGAAGTTCGGGTCAAGTTGAGTGGTGCTGTCCTGGCGCAGAGCGAGAACGGGGTGATCCTGGGTCGGTCTTCAGCAGCGGCAGGCTGTGTCATTACGGAGGGCAGTGTTTCCAGAAAGCATGCGCGGATTCGCCTCAGCAGCAGGGGCTTGGAGATAGAGGATTTGAATAGTCTGAACGGGACCATGGTCAACGGAGTCCGATTAACTCCGGGCAGTCCACACCCACTCCCGAACGGGGCAACATTAGCAATTGGGGATGTAGACCTGAAGGTTACGGAATTGAATCGTTGAGGCCATGAATCGTCGTCGCCGCGAGCTGAGCATTTTTTCGATTTCCGCACTGGACCTGTTTGCATCCGGGATGGGCGCGTTTGTGCTCTTAGCCCTGATTGCGATGCCGTTCTTCCCCAACACCGGTGACTCGGAGGAGCGCATTGAGGATCTGAAGGGTGAAATGGAAGCCGTTCAGACGAGGGTTCAGGATCTGGAGGGCGTAATTGCCAGACTCCAACAGTCTTCCGATATGGCGGAAGCCATGGCGGCAGAACTTAAATTGGCTCAACAGCGAATTGAGGAATACTGCTCGCAGATTCAGCACCTCCAGCAGCAATTATCAGAAGCCGGCGATCGCTCAAATGAGGAGGCACTGGCTGAGCAACTCGCGGCCGCCCAGCAGGCTTTGCGGAGCGCCGAGTCCCGGGCGCAAAGTCTTGAGGCAGCCCAGAGAGAGCTGCGGCTTCCGCACCTGGATATTGTCATTTGCCTGGACGTGACCGCCAGCATGCAGTACCAGATAGAAGGCCTGAAGCGGGAAATATCCTCACTGGCGGGTGTACTGGACCGATTGGCTCCATCCGTGGGTTTTGGGATAGTTGCGTTCGGCGATCGTATGTGGCGGCATCCGCTACACGAATTACCGATCACCCCCACCACCAATATTGGTAGGATTCAATCTTTTGTCAATACGCTTACGCCCAATATGTCCGATCCCGGTGCCCACCGAAATGAGGACCAACCTGAGGCTGTGGCTGCCGCACTTGAGCGTGCCGCAGGCATGTCGTGGAGGTCAGAAGGTGAAGATCGATACATAATCGTGATTACCGACAACCCGGCTTACCCAAATCGACGCGATGCGGCAATGCAGATGGCGCGTACGTTTGCTGGTCGTGCGAATCATCATGTTTCTACGGTTCTGGCCAATTATTACTCAGATCAAATTGAGGGAACCATGCAGTTCCTACAGGTTCTGGCTGATGCCGGGCGCGGGAATTACGTAGATGCCGCCGGAGGCGAATCCATGCTGAGCACGATCCTATTGGCAATTTTGGACTGATGGTTGAAGTCCTGTATCTGCGGGAGTTATTGAGTACTGCGTGACCATGGGTCAGGAGGCTGATCATTCCCTGGGAGAGGTTCTTCGTCCGGGTACGGTTCTGAGGGACTACGAGATTGGCCGCGTGCTGGGTCGTGGCGGGTTTGGTGTGG
>JAPPNA010000097.1 GCA_028873925.1 Bacteroidota bacterium
AAAACGCCGGGTGAATTGCCGCGCAGAGGTACGGGGCTTCCTCGTGCAGTGCGCTCTTGCCTCAGCGTACTGTTTTCGCTCAGCAGGTAGTTCCAAACAAAGCGGATGGCACCGGCCAACCGGTCGAGCCGCTGGTAGCCCGCGACCGATCCTGCCCGCATTCGGTACTCACTGGTGCGGTAGCACCATGTGTCGGTTGATGCGTTTATTCCGGCAGCGGCCATGGTGTCATTGGAGTTGACATTGTGGGATCTCCCGGCAGAGTATGCCCGTCCTCTCATGAGTCGAACAATATTCGGTTCCATAGTTTTGCAAGAGGCTCCATTGTCGCAAATGAACAGAAATTCCTCTCCGCCCGCATCCCACAACGTCAGCCCGTGGCCGTACGGATACTCGCGGCCCCAGGTGGTCAGCAGATTTCCGCCGGTGTCATAAACCAGGATATTATTTGTTGTGTCATCTCCAATCATCAGCAGGCATCCGCGCGCATCCTGAACCATTCCGTGGCAGTTCTTGACCGGCGTGATGCCAGCATCGAGCGTTCCCCAGTCCCGGTGCACGCGGTAGCGAAAGTTGCCGTGACCGATGATTTCGGAGGGGCGGGCGCGGTTGGTGATAATGTTGGCGGGGAAGAAAGTGAGGCCCGCCAGCTGTGCTGTGCGGCTGCCGAACTCGCGGCGTGTCAGGTTTTGCAAATTCATGGCGGATATTGAATTCAACCCGGAACGTAGGCAATGATGGGTTCACCTGCGGGTGAGGCGCAGCCGGGGGTGTCCGCGCCAAATGCCCGGGTGGCAGATTTGCACTCGGCCTCCCATGTTGGGGCGATTGACCTGATCGTGCACATCCACGCGATTGAAGCGGCCGGCATTCCAGACCCGTTTTCTGCCTGCAATCTTCACGGAGCCGGGGGGATCCATGTCCCATCAAACATTCCGGGCACCGTGCACGGGCCAGCCGCAGTCGCTGAATGCCGGGCGAGAAGATATGCCGCAGCAGGAAGAACGCGCCGCACTTACCTGCCTGGGAGACCGTAGCGGTAGCTGCAGCTCCCGGTCCTGTGTCCCGGATACCGAACTACTGGAAAAAGATGCTGGCATGCACCAGACCCTGCTCCAGCATAAGGGCCTGGCCGACCATCGTCTTGCCGGAAACCCGCTTTTCCGAACCCATCCCTACGCCTTCCTGCGTGTGACCGGCAACTCTGCCAAAATCACGCAACCGGTACAGTGACCGGGTGCACGGTGCGTAGCCGGTCGCGATCGGATGCTCGCGCAAGTAGGAGCGGATCAGCGCACTCCAGTGCACCGCCAACAGATCACGAATTCCAAAAAGCTCCGCTGCAACCGCACGATCCCCATGGCTAACCACAAATCCGCACTGCTGCGGCAATGGCCCCATCGCTTCCAGCTCAGCGACCGCGTCACGCCAGCCGGTGTCAGCCTCAAAGCGTCTGTGCAGATCTTCAGCCGCGTCACTTTCTGATTGCACGTTAGCCTCCTGAAGTTCAGCCCCTATCGAATGCCACACCGCTCCCTGTGCACTGTCTCGGCGGCCGCTTCGTTCAGCAGAACGGTTTACCGATTCCACGGTAGTCTGACGCACGCGGCGGGGCGCATAAGATGTGCTCCGCCGGTACTGGGCGCGCCGATGACTCCACCGCCCCTGTTCCAGGCACGAAACCGGGATCTCAAGCTCCGAATTAGGCGGCACCAGTATCGTAGCATTGAGCGCACGGTTTTGCTTGCCCCCCAACCAGTGCTCACCTTCCACCACCAGAATCGGCCTGTCCGTCGGATTGTGCGCCATCAGCGTAGGCACTGTAGCCCGAGCCAATTCCTCGATTGTCAGGCCCGACTCCGCTCCTGTGGTCATTGCCGGGAGATCGTTGCCCGCCAGATACACCGGCAAAAACGAGATACCCCTCCGTGCAATCGGAAGCCCAACGGCTACATGGTCAAGAATCTTTATGGTCATGGCAGTCACCCTGAGTCTGTCAAGAAACTAAATCCGATCCATTCAACGCACCCAATTTGTAATTGTTCCAATAACACAATTCGAACGTCAGCAGGCATGGCGTGCGGTCGTAAGCGTCACCGTCTGCGATGGCTGGATGGCATGCGGTCTTGAACGTCGATGGTGACCGAGGGCCAGGTGCGAACTGCAGGGCCATCTCTCCAGACTAACGTACGACCACCAGCGGTCGCGCGTGGAGGTGCGTTTTATCGCGGGCTTTACCCGTCAGACGAACGAGGTAGACCCCAGGCGGCAAAACCCGTCCGTCCTCTTGGCGCGCATCCCAGGTAGTGCTTCGCGCCGAGGGCCTGCGCTCTGTCAGCGTGGCCACACGGCGTCCCAATACGTCAAAGATCTCAATGGTTGCCGTGCCGTGAAGCGGAGCCCCGTAGCGGATGGTCACTTCTCCGCGCGTCGGGTTGGGGTACATGGCATCGATGGTCCAGCCCGGTCTTTCCTCTGGTTGTACGGCCATGGTGGGGGGCGCATTGATCACATGATCCCAGACCTCCTTTGCCTGGTCGGCGTTATTCAGGAAATCCTCCGCGCTCGCACCGGCAATCAGGGCGAATGCCACTTCAATGGTCTCTCCAGAGGGCACACTGTGCGGACCGCTGGCCATCAGCTGAGACATCTCCGTGTCCGTCAATTCCGCTTGGGATAGTCCGCGGGACATGGCCTGCCACTTTTCCGCGAACGTAAATCCGTTGTAAATCTCGCTCCGATTATCAATGGCTCGGTAATTGATCAGATGGGGGTCGGTCAGCAGCCTGAGGCCGACATGCAGACTGCCGGACTGATCGGCACCCCATCCGGACGAATGTGCGCCGGAAAATCCGGCCTGATCCCGGCTGACATCCTCCTGGTCAATATCCCAGTCAAAAAACAGTCCGATGTGCAGATTGGTAATGGGGTGCGCGGCCTCATTGCCCACCGTGTACTTGAAGATGGCAAAATCCTCGTTTCCGTCCCCGTGGTCCACATAACTCTGCTGCAGAATACGCACACCAATCGGAGTGGATGCTTTCTGATCCGTCAGTACGAGCCGCCCCTCCTGCGATGTGATCGGGCCGGGAATGGCAATCTGCATGCTCTCACCTTCAGGAATCGCAAAGTGGTCATCCTGGTCCGGCGATGCCACACCTCGTACCGAATTGCTCACCATGGTGGGACCTGTCGCCACCAGCAGTCCGGCTTCAAACAACGGATCCCGCTCATTACCCGTCGCGTCCTGCACGCGAAACCCAACACCCTGACCCATGGGATCTCCCTGAAAACCAGTATAGCCGATATTGCCCTCGCGCGTTATGGACAGGCGCATGGCCGAGGTGTAATGCGTTGTGACCAAGGTCTGATTGATCGGAATCCTGAACAGATCGGGCGTATCCGTCAATGAGCCTTGGCGGATTTCCGAATAGAACAGCAGGCTGTGATTATCCGGGGCGGTATCGGTGAGCTTGAACGAGAATTCGTACGTAACCGAATCACCGTAGGCCAAACTGACACCCGTTACCTCTTCTTTGATGAACTCCACAAACGCTGCACCCGTCCTCAAGGCAACCGTAGCCCCGGACGCATCGCCCAGATAATTGGTGAACTGCGCCCGCACAGTTACGATATCACCCGTGGAAGCTTCCTGAGATCCGTTCTGGTTGGTGAATTCAACGGCCGTAAGCCGAAGTGCTGGCCCGGCGGTTTCGGTAACCGCCCGAAAGGCATCCACTCTGCCGCGCCCGAATTCACCCGGATTGCCGACGAATTGAACCGCGTCAATATTGTGCGCCGTCAGTCGGACCTGCTCGCGAATCTGGCCCGGTGTGTAGTCCGGAAATGCCGTCCTGACCAGCGCGGCCACCGCGGAAATCAGGGGTGCAGCCACTGAAGTACCTGAAGAAGTGCCGTAACGATTCCTAGGAAGCGTAGCGTGGATTCCCACGCCCGGAGCGAATACGTTTACGGAACGGCCGTAATTGAATCGATTTCCGTCCGAAGTTCGCGCTGTTCCTCCAACGCTGAGTGTGACGGCAAACCCGGATGGATAATGCGGCTTTACATCCACATTGACGCGTTCATTGCCCGCTGCTGCAACCGCCAGCGCACCTTCGGCAAACGCGGCCTGATAAACGCGGAGGGCAACCTCCGAAAACTTATCGCTGCCAAAGCTGCAGTTGACAATGTCCGCGCCCATCACGGCCGCGTACACAACCCCATCAAGCGTGTGACACAGATTCTCGCCATCCTCGCAGGTCGTATTGATAGGCATGATCTGCGCGTTCCACCCTGCACCGGCTATACCTAAGGCGTTGTTGGTTACCGCTCCCGCAATGCCGGCGACCACCGTTCCGTGGGTTGCATGCGTACCATCACCGTAGACATCCGGTTTTCGGGTACGGAAATTCCAACCGTGAATATCATCAATGAAGCCGTTGTTATCATCGTCAATGCCGTTGCCCGGAACTTCATTGGGATTCGTCCAGATATTCTCCCGAAGGTCATCGTGCTCCCAGTGCACCCCGCTGTCAATAATCGCAATTACCACTCCTGACTGTCCGCCTTTGGCTACATCCCATGCTTCGGGGAGTCGCAGGTGGCCCAGATGCCCCTGAGAGAAGAACCGGGGATCATTCGGGTTTTCTGAAGTCAGTCCGGTCACCTGATGGACCGGCTGGGGCTCGGCCAGGATCACCGCCGGATCACGGGCCAGTTCCCGCGCCACGACCTCCGGCAATTGCGGAGCGCTGTATTCCACCGAGTAGATGTACCGCAACGACTCCATTGCCGGGGTGAGCGTTCTTTTCCGTGCGATCACATCCAAAAACGGGAAGAACTTTACAATGGACTGTACGCCGTAGCGTTCGGCTGCCCGATCAAAGACTGTGAGTCCTGTTTTGCCTTGAATCACTGTAACATCCCGATTCGCAAACTCCACGAACAGTCTCCCGGGCTGGACGGAAAACACGGACTCAACCTGGGCCGCACCGGGCCCGGTCAGCAGGCACAGCAGTACGGCCATAAACAGCCAGCGCCCAGTAGCGCCGAAGCCTTTTGCGGATAAAGCTGTGTGCTGTGCAACACTTGAGCGCGCCATGTTCCAGATCAATATTTGCGAGGACTTATTTGGCCATGAATGACCCTGGTCGTAATGGTCCGTATGCACAAGATACGATCCAATCCGACTCGGGTGGATACAGAGTAGCAAAGATCCGGTCGGCGGCTCTGCATGATGTGAAATGCCAGATCGCACTCACCCGGGCCCGGCTATTGATGCTCCGCAAGAAGAACAACCGTTCTTGCAAGTGGCGCGCCGCCTCACTGCAACGATGATCGTCTTATTGGTTTTCACCGGTTTGGCGGGGGCCAGGTCTTCCCTGGACGATACTGGTGCCGCTGGCGGGCGTAACCTCTCTGGAGCGCGAGCTTAACCGGAATACTGGCGCAATGCCGATAGCGGAAGTCCCCCTTTCGCCGACATCATTCCAACGATTGGGTGGTGGTTTGGGGGTCAAAGTACCTCCGGTACGGGTAGGCCGTGCACCGCCGCTTATGTCACCCTGATCTGTGGGAGCCTGCAGGTTGGATGAATATCATTGGGAGCAACACCCCGATCAGGTGGTCTTACTGCATGGAGAATTCCGGTTTGATCGTGCTGCGAGAAAATTCCAAGATCTCTTTGATCAGCTGCTCCGGGTTATTCATGACGATTCGGAATTTCCCGGAATCTGCGCCAAGGATTGAAGC
>JAPPNA010000017.1 GCA_028873925.1 Bacteroidota bacterium
GGGATCTCCCGGCAGAGTATGCCCGCCCTCTTATGAGTCGGACAATGTTCGGTTCGATAATCTTGCAAGAGGCTCCTCTGTCTGAAGACCCTCGCAGCTGTGTGAATTCAGATCACAATGGCCGGAATTGCCCGATTACTGGGGATCATTCAGGCATATCCACGCGATTATCCGCCTTGAGCAGATCGCCGGACAGCACTTGCACGCGGACGGATGTTCCGTATGCCAGTTGGGGCAAGTGTGCCGCATGGCTCGCGCGCAACAGCGGGCAAAATGGGCCAGCGTGCCGTGAACCCGGTGGACGCATGCTGAGTGAATTCCGCTCAATTGTTGCTGCCAACAGCCCAGAATACGCACCATTCCAGTCAAGAATCCGTGCTCGGCAGGTAGATTCCGGCGCACCGAGAGGATGCTGGCTATTTCTCCGCCTGGCGCCGGGCATCTTCAGCCAGTCGCGCACGCCTTCGCAGGATGGCTTCAGCCGATTCCAAATCCCAACCTAACGGTCGCGGCGGCCCGATTGGCTCGTATGGAAACGGGATTATGATTCGCCTGGGCGGATCCGGCAGTTCGTCAATAAAATCTAGGTCGCCGAACACATCCCTCGCCTTCTTGGCCTGCCGATCATATTCGGCGTGGCGACCAAAACCGGAGTCTACTTTTCCGTCGCGTGATCTCATGCTATCCTTTCGGTACCCATGTGTTAATGAATATAGGCCCTCAGTCCCAACCTTGCAAAACAATCCGCCGCAAGTCCGTGGTAATTATGAATCAGGCTGTTAAGGTCAGGATCTGCGCCATAGTCGTGGATCTTGAGTCTAACGTCGCTGCCTGTGAGTTCGCCCATGGTTATCCCGCGACCGTGCGAGTGCCAGCGTGATGCATCGCCCAGGATGTCGGCCACTACCCCGTCACGCCCCCTGCGCATTGCGTCCGTTACTGGCCTGCCTGTACCGGATGACATGATATTGAATCTGCGCTTTTGCAGTCGTTCGGTATTAAGTCCCTTGCCGCGCTTGATTCCCGGCCATAGTGCAGAAAAGCGGCCAGGTGAGTCAGACCCACACGGCACCTTTCCCGGAGCTGGGGGGTTTCAGGTGGCAGACAACCGCCGACACAGCCCCGTATGACCTACGATCCGGTCAAGGATCGGCTCGGACACCTGTTTGGCCACCCGAAACTCCTTCCACTTTTCTACAGGATCCTCCACCTGCTCTTTCTACGGTCCTGGTATGTGCGCCGCCAGCTCCGCCAGCTGCCATCCGGTGCGCGCGTCCTGGATGCCGGAACCGGCTTTGGTCAGTACGCCTGGTACGTTGCACGCAATACTCCCGATGCCAGTATTGTGGCTGTTGACATCAAGAAAGACTATCTGGCCCGGGCCCGACGCTGCTTTGAAGCCGCAGGCCTGGATCACATTATCGCGACCCGATACGATGATGTGACCGCACCGGACGTGGAGGGGCCTTTTGATTGCATCCTCGCGGTAGACATTATGGAGCATCTGGAG
The DNA here is from genome assembly GCA_028873925.1 of Bacteroidota bacterium. GTDB lineage: Bacteria > Bacteroidota > Rhodothermia > Rhodothermales > Bin80 > JAPPNA01. The sequence goes on from JAPPNA010000017.1 coordinate 1,511, forward strand.
GAAGATGTGGTCGTCATGAAACACTTTGCTCGGCTGCTAAATAATTCCGGCACGGTGATCATCAGCACACCGAGCGACCAGGGTGGATCGGACGCGTCTGAATCATCTGAAGGATTCATCGGGGAACATGTGCGGGATGGCTACGGCATTGATGATCTTACGTCCAAGCTGGCCACCGCCGGCCTCAGGGTTGAACGCGCCGTTTACTCCTACGGCCCGTGGGGGTCGCTGGCCTGGCGGCTACTGATCAAGTTTCCCATGCGGCTTATGGGACTTTCCGTCCTGCTGGCCCCGTTGCTGGCGGTCTATTATGTGCCCGTGCTCCCTCTAGGCCTTTTCCTGAACTGGCTGGATGTGACACGCACCAACCGCACAGGGACCGGTCTGCTGGTGGTCGCCCGACCAGGAACATCAGCGTCTGCCGCGAAATCACTACCTTAACCATCAGGAATGCGGTAGTGCAAACCGTAACATCGTGGCTGCGAAATACATCTTTGTGACCGGCGGCGTGTCCTCCTCCCTGGGCAAAGGGATCTTCTGCGCCTCCCTGGGGCGGCTGCTGGAGGCTCACGGCCTGAATGTCTCAATCCAGAAGCTGGATCCCTACATCAATGTGGATCCGGGCACCATGAACCCTTATGAGCATGGTGAAGTCTATGTAACCGACGACGGGGCGGAAACTGATCTGGATCTGGGCCACTATGAGCGCTACCTGGGACATCCGACCAGCCAGGCCAACAATGTGACCACCGGGCGTGTCTACAGTGAAGTCATCCAGAAGGAGCGTGCGGGAGACTATCTGGGGCGGACCGTACAGGTTGTGCCGCATATCATCGATGAAATCAAGAACTGGGTAGTCCGCTTGGCCGATTTGGAGAAATCCGATGTGGTACTGTCAGAAATCGGCGGCACGGTCGGCGATATCGAAAGCCTGCCGTATCTCGAGGCCATCCGACAACTGCGGTACGAAATGGGGCCCACCAACACGGTCGCCGCCCATCTGACGCTGGTACCCTTTCTGGCCGCCGCCGGAGAACTCAAGACCAAACCCACACAGCATTCGGTAAAGACCCTGCTCTCCTACGGACTGCAGCCGGATCTGTTGGTCTGCCGGGCAGACCGCCCGCTGGACACGGAGCTTCGCCGGAAAATCGCACTCTTCTGCAACGTTGAGCCCAGAGCGGTCATTGAAGCGCTGGATGCGGAGTCCATCTACGAAGTACCGCTGCAACTTGCCGCGCAGGGTGTACACCGGCTGGTAATGGAGCGCATGAATCTGAATGGCCTCTCGCGAGTCGCTGCTGATCCTGATCTGGCCTATTGGAACCGTTTTGTACATCGCCTCAAGAATCCCCCGCGCACGGTACAAATAGCTCTCGTCGGCAAGTATGTGGCGCACCAGGACGCGTATAAATCAATCTCTGAAAGCTTCATTCTGGCCGGGGCTGAATTGGGCGTTCATGTGGAAGTCAAGTACGTCCTTTCTGATGATCTGGATGAGCCGAGCGCCGCTTACATGTTGGATGGTGTAACCGGCATTCTTGTCGGGCCTGGATTCGGTGATCGCGGCATTGAGGGCAAGATTCTGGCCGCACGCTATGCCCGCAAGAACGGGGTACCCTTCTTTGGTATTTGCTTGGGGCTGCAGTGTGCGATTGTGGACATTGCCCGTGATGTGTGCGGCCTGTCGGGCGCACATTCTACCGAGTTTGACCCGAACACTCCGTGGCCCGTGATAGATCTGATGGAAGAACAGAAGCAGATATCCGACAAGGGCGGCACGATGAGACTCGGCGGCTACCAGTGCCGATTGACACCCGGGTCAAAAGCGTTTGAGATTTACGGGCAGACCAGTGTACGCGAGCGGCACCGGCACCGCTATGAGGTCAATAATGCCCTGTTGGACCTGCTTACCGGAGGCGGCATCGCGATTGCCGGTCTAAACCCGACCCGCAATCTCGTTGAAATCATAGAACTTCCCGACCATCCTTGGTTTGTGGGTGTGCAGTTTCACCCGGAATACCGGTCCACGGTCGGCCGCCCGCACCCGCTCTTCAAATCCTTCGTTGCAGCGGCACTTGAGTGCCAGCATGTAACACCGACCTCCAAGGTTGCCGTCAGTGCCTGAAAAAGCCCGGGGTGGGGACGCGAAGCCTCACCCGACCCGCACTTCACGTCCGGCCGTGTTTAAGGCGCGCCCGCGCTGCACCGCGCCGCCACATCGGCAATAGCATCAAGTTTCTGGATGATTTCCGGGTCAATTTCGTCCAACGGCACGAAGTGTGCGAGCTCATGGAAGCTCTTCTTAGCCATGGGGTTGGGCAATTCCAGGCACCTGTAGGAATTCCTGAACAGAGGTGTCAGAAACCTGTCGCTCACTTTGAACCCGTCATCCCAAGGCGAACCCTGACCTGCCGTTTCCAGTGCCTGACATAATTCACGAATGCTTTCCCGCATGGCATCAGCCCGCCGCCGTATCTCAGCCTCCCTAAACAGCGTGCCCTCCGAGTACGGGAACTCAAAGGAAACAGCGAATTCGCCCAACGTCCGCTTTGAGCACAGGTAATTCTCAATCTCCCTTTTCTTCCACGCCAGGTGTGTCAGAGAGTCATCCGATTCTGGATTGGTGTCCAGCCGGTCATAAAGGGCCACCCCTTTAAGATCCGGCAGGGCCCACTGGAGACCATAGAAGTGTTCCTTAGCCTTGGAGGGCTGGTTGCCCACATACTTGACAAATGGACGCTCAAGGGCAATTGCCGCCTTCACGCGTCCCAATTTGGCAGCGAAAGTCTGCAGGATGGCTAAGTCTGTGGATCCCTCCAGATAGAGGACCCAGCCCGCCTGGCGGGCCAGGACGTATTGGTCGGCCCCGATATCCCGGAGTGATTTCAAGAGCTGACTTCTTGACCCTTCCAGGGGCTGGGGCTGACCGGCAAAGGAAATGACCTGATCTTTCCCCGCAGCTTCGTTCAACAGCACTTCGGAATGACTCGCAGCGATCAGCTGCCCTCCCAGTCTTCGCGCTGCGTCTGCGACCACCTTGTAGATCTCTCGCTGACGCAGCATTTCCAGATGAGCGTCCGGCTCATCGATCAGCAGCACAGCTCCGGGATTGGCATACAGGTACGCCAGGACCAGGATGGCTTGGAGCAGCCCTCTCCCTGCTGCTGAGATATCCAAAAGGACATCCTCTTCCTTGTATGCGAGCGTGATCTCTCCCCGTTGGGTGACCAGTGCCGGCGGCTGCAATTCCACATGGAACGATGCTGCAACGCTGTCGGTCAGCTGTGACCACGCTTTAAGGTCCGACTCGTATACGGCGTAACACAGATTGCGGAGCACTTCAGCGGTTCGACCCTGCCCAACTCTTACATCAATGCTGCCCGGAGCAAACAACGGCTCCTGGTCGACCAACCCCGACATCGGGGGCAGATAAGCTATCGCTGACTTCACAGCCTCATCCGGCACCGGCATGCGCATTGGCTTTGCGGAATCATCCAGCCTTAGCGGACGGCAGTAGATCTGATCTTCGTTAGCATAGTCAAACTCCAAGCCGCATTCCCATTCGCTGTTGTTCCTGACACCATTAACAATAATTTCAATCCGAATATTCCTGGTGATCACCCGGCCTGACTCGGTGAGGCCTTCCCTAACGCGCGTGCGCCTCCAGTAATGGGCCGCTTTCGGGTGCGGAAGGGCAAAAGCATCCTTTCGATTTATCGGCACACCTAATCGCAGGGCCGCCAGACCCTGGCCTCCCCGCTTTTCGTGCCAGCGCTTAAGCCCAAGGTCCCATAGGGCCAATGCCTGCATGGCCGTAGTCTTGCCGGAATTGTTCGGACCGATAAAGACTACCGGATTCCCCAATTCGACATCAATCGACTCAAAACACTTGAAATTCCGTACGCGAAGCCGCGTAAGCATCGATTCACTCCCGGAGTGTCTGAGATTTCAAGAAATGATACCGCTCAATTCATACTCTGTCCCGTGCCACCTTGCGCTGCAAGAGAATGCTCAGGGAACGATTGCTCCTTCGTCCCCCAAAGCCGGCGCTACAGCGCCCATAAAGTCTGCATTGCAGGTACGTGACGCTTGCCAGATAGGCTGACGACTTAATGGCCTGGGATCGGCGCAAATCTATACTGGCCGAATATGCCATTTTGGTCCGCTAGCGCTGCCCTGTAGTTAATAAATCTGCTTGACTTCGCCAATCCTGTCGGT
>JAPPNA010000139.1 GCA_028873925.1 Bacteroidota bacterium
CGAAACGTGAAATAGGCAAAACCCCGTGATTCACGCGTTTTGCAAGAGCTTCAAAGGGCGAGTGGTTGAACGGGCATCGACCCCATGGATTCTCTCGCGCACATGGATGAGTGTCCGTTGGCACCGGTCCGTACCATTCTATGGCTAAACCATAGAGCGTATCCAAAGCCGGATTCAGACCCTTTGACGACTGGATTCCGACGAGGGCATTCGGCTCAGCGCGATGGCCCTGCCGGAGACCGTGTTCAAAGTTGATAAGAAGGCGTGGGAGGCTGTTCGCTTGGGTGACCGTGCTGCGACGTATGGTCCATGTAAGAAGCTCTATGGCTGCGCGAACACTTTGCCGTACAGGGGGCAATCCTGGCTTCTATCTGGCCTGGCGGATCCGAAAGCGTGATCGGAGGGGACGGGTGCACCGTGTGAAGATTCGTTTGGCTGATGACGCAGCGTGGTCGTAGGTCCGCGGATTAATGGAGGCAGCTCATGCTAGGCGCAGGGAAGCGCTCCGTTGCGTCGGCGGATCTGCTGCAACGGTGACCCACCTGCTGCAATTCACATCCCTTCCGGGATGGCACGAAAGAGGCCCCACTGATAGGCCTGCCTGCCGTGCACCTGCTTCCCATAGTCATCCAGGATGCATTCACCTATTTGAGTCAAAGCGAACTCGTAACGCGCCCACTGAGGCACTAGGGGGTCTGATCGTACGTCTCTGCCTGCACTCTTGCCGGTTGGATTCAATTCTGCCAATGGGATTGCGGGAGGCGGGCATTTGCCGGGGACCATCAGTCGTGGCTGCCATCCTGCGCCGTTTGGCAATGAATCCATACTGCTCAAGGTTCGTACACACCGGCCATTCGGAGCAGTATAGCCCCTTGCCAGATAAACTCGTGCTTTGTGTACTGGGATAACTCAAGCTTATTTCCTGAGGCCCAGCGGCAGGCCGAGGGGAGGCGTGAAGGTCCAGATGCACGGTATCGTGTGCGCTTGCATTTTGAGAATCTATTCATTCTGGCCCATGCCGAACGCCATGTGGAGCGGGCGTTTGCCGTCGGCTCCATCCCGCCGGAAATGCGGAAGTTGTGGAATAGGATGGAGGGTGATGGAATAGAGGTGGAATTGTTTGATCGGGGTAAGGCGCACCGGGGAGAGCAGGATATGCCGGATGGACTCCTGCAGCTGCGAATGCTGGAAGATGCCTTGGATTACAGTGGGGATCCTGAAATCGCGGTGCTTCTCAGCGGCGATGGCGCGGGTTACCTGACGGGTGCCGGATTTCACAGCACATTGGAGCGAATGCTGCGCAAGGGGTGGCGGATTGAAATCCTGTCATGGGCGCATTCATGCAATCAGCGAATGCGGCGCTGGGCCATGAAGCATGGCGTATTCGTGCCCTTGGATGACCATTACGAGGCAATTACTTTCCTGGAGCCTGCCCGCGGAGGACACCTGTTTGCACCGGCGAGGAATGCAGCCCCCCTGAATCTGAATCAAAGGGCGATCAGCTGACACGACTCTGGAACGATTGGCCGGCTCAACAATCGTCAGACCCAGGGGGTACCGCGGCTGCCCAGGTGAAGCTGGATGGTCTTCAGCTCCGTGAACTCATCAAGAGAAAACCGGCCTAACTCTCTGCCCAGTCCGCTATCATGGTATCCGCCAAAGGGCAGCTCCGGATAGCCATCCATGAAACAGTTGATCCAGATTGTACCGGCGCGCACACGCTGGCTGATCTCAAAGGCTGTTTCCACATCGCGCGTCCATACCCCGGCGCTAAGTCCGTAGCAGGTGTCATTGGCCAGCGCAATCGCCTCAGCACGCGTGTCAAACGTCAACACGCTCAGTACCGGCCCGAATATTTCCTCACGGGCAATGGGCATTTCAGCGGTAACACGGTCAAAGATGGTAGGCTCAACGAATCGGCCGTGCTCGGTTGGCATCACGCCACCGCCCAACAGCAGGCGGGCCTCGCACTGCATTCCGCTTCGGATGTAGCCTTTGATCCTGCTGAGTTGCTCTTCATTGATGATCGCACCTACTTTGGTGGCCGGATCCAGTGGATCGCCGACGGGAATTGTGCGGGCCTTCTCAACGATCCGACGGGTAAACTCGTCCGCCACGCCGGATTCGACCAGCAGCCTGCTGCCACTGTTGCAGCACTCCCCCATATTGAAATACACCCCGAAGACAGCCGCGTCAACCGCCGCATCCATGTCCGCGTCGGCGAACACTATGTTCGGATTCTTGCCTCCCAGCTCCAGCGACACCCCCTTGAGGTTTTGCCCTGCCGCAGCAGCCACGCTGCGACCCACAGCCGTGGATCCGGTGAAGGACATGAAGTTAATCTCCGAATGGGAGGCCAGATGACTGCCTACGGGAGAGCCGTACCCGTTTACCACATTGACAACGCCGGGCGGGATCCCGGCCTCTGTGGTCAGTTCAGCCAAGCGCAGAGTGGTGCCGGGTGTCAGCTCACTCGGTTTAATGACTGCGGTACAACCTGCTGCCAGCGCAAAGGGGAGTTTCTGGCTGACGATGAGCAGCGGAAAATTCCACGGCGTAATCATGGCAACCACACCGACCGGCTCGCGAAGTACGAATCCAAGCTTATTTTCACCGAGTGAGTTGTAGCTGTCGCCATGCACATGCCGCGCCAAGGTAGCGGCATAACGCCACAGATCCACGGCGGCTTTCATTTCCTCGACCGCCTGGCTTATGGGTTTACCGCTTTCCAGGGTCTCCAGACGGGCGAGAGAATCAATGTTCTTCTGGATCAGATCCGCTACCTGTTCAAGAGCGCGGGACCGGCGGCGACCCATCATGGAGGGCCACGGCCCTTGGTCGAACGCTTCTCGGGCAGCCCTTACGGCCCGATCAACGTCGGCTGCATCAGCCAGGGGATAGGAGGCTACCTGCTTATCGTGCGCAGGACTGACCGTCCACATGCGCTCACCGCCAATTGAATCGGATTCTTCACCGTTGATCCACATGGAATTGCTGCCTACTTGCTGCTAAGAATATGGGCGGCCCCTTTTTCGCCGATCATGATGGAGGTAGCCTGGGTATTGCCGCTGATAAGTCGCGGCATGATGGAGGCATCCACCACCCGCAGACCCTCCAGTCCATGAACACGCAGCTCTGTATCCACAACGGCCAGGTCGTCATGCCCCATCTTGCAGGATCCGACAGGGTGGTAGTCATTCTTGGACCACTTGCGGATGTACGCTGCGATCTCTTCATCAGATTGGACTTCCGGGCCGGGCAGGCGCTCACGGGCGATGTGGCTGCTGAGTGAGGGGGCCTGCAGGATGCGTCGCCCCCATTTGAATCCTTCCGTGGATATGCGCAGGTCGTATGGATCCGCCAGAAAATTAGGGTCAATGGCTGGGTCTTCCAGCGGATCACTGCTTCGCAGCGTTACTGTCCCCATGCTGCGCGGCCGCAGGTTACAGGTGTTGATGGTGATGCCGTGACCCTTGATTCGCATACGCCCATGGTCCACTACATAGGCGGGCAGGCAATGAATCTGAATATCCGGCGAGCGTACGGTATCAGAACTCTTCAGGAAACATCCCGCCTCTGCCACGCAGGCTGAAACAGGACCGGTCTTGTAGAGCAGGTACTGCAGACCGTGCAACAGGGCCCGGTCCCAGCGGTCCTGACCGTTGTAGCTGATCGGATCTGAGCACTCGGCCGCAATGTAGACATCCATATGGTCCTGGAAATTACGGCCAACCCCCGGAAGCTCATGCCGCGTGGCTATCCGGTGTCGAGCCAGTTCACGGGGAGGTCCGATGCCTGAAAGAAGCAGCAGCTTGGGCGAATTCACCGCGCCCCCGCTGAGAATCACTTCGCGCTCCGCGCGGGCCGTCTTTACTTTTCTGTTGCGGATGTACTCCACGCCGGTTGCGCGGCTGCCATCCAGGCACACTTTGGAGGCATGTGCCTTAGTGACGATGGTCAGATTGGACGGTGTAGGGCGCAGGAAGGCGGTGGCCGAACTTTCCCGGCGCACGTTACGCTGGGTAACCTGATAGAAACTCACGCCGGCCTGGCGCGCTCCGTTCAGGTCGGCATTGTACGGGATGCCCACTTCCTGGGCCGACCTGACAAAGGCGCGCGTGAGCGGATTATGCTGCCGTTGATCGGCTACATTAAGCGGACCGCCTTGGGCGTGGTATTTGTCTGCGAAGCGTTCGTTGTTTTCCGATCGTTTGAAATACGGGAGCACATCTTCATAGCCCCAGCCACCACATCCCAGCTCCTTCCATTCCTCGTAGTCCAAGCGGTGTCCTCTGATATAGATCATCGCATTGATTGAGCTGCTGCCCCCGAGTGTGCGTCCCTGGGGGTAGTGCATCTCGCGATTATTAACGTGTGTCTGTGGCACGGTCTTGAAGCACCAGTTCACATTCCGGCCTGAAAGCTTGGTAAAACCGGCTGGCATGTGTATGAGCGGGGAGGAGTCTCTGGGTCCTGCTTCCAGCAACAGTACGGACACATCCGGATCTGCGGACAGCCGGTGAGCCACCGCGCAGCCGGCGGCACCGGCACCGACTATGATGTAGTCAAACGAACCGTCCATGGCTCTCATTTACCGGAGTAATTGGGAGACCTTTTTTCGGTAAAGCTGCGGATTCCTTCCCGGCCGTCCAAGGTTGAGGCACCCAGGGCACCCGCTAATGCCTCCATGTTCTCGGGGGTATGCGGGTGGTCAATGAGCTGCTTAGCCATGCGAACGGCTAAGGGTGCGTTGGATGCGATCTGACTGGCCAGGGATTGGGCGTGCTGAAGGACCTGGCCCACGGGCGCAACGGCAGTAATGAGCCCCCAGTTCAGCGCCGTAGCGGCATCAATGCGCTGACCGGTCAGAATCATGGATTTGGCCCGGGCGCGGCCGATGGTAGCCGGAAGACGAAAAGTGCCGCCCCAGCCAGGGACCGTGGCGATGGAGACTTCCGGCATGGCGAATTGTGCGCCTTCGGAGGCGATGCGCACGTCACATGTGAGGGCCAGCTCCAGTCCCCCTCCAAAGGCAATTCCATTGACAGCCGCGATTACCGGCTGGGGGAGCCGGGCAATTTGCCTCATGACCCTGTTACCGTTGGGTATCCAGTGTTTCCACATATCAAGCGGTTTCAGCGTCGCCCAAGCCTTGATATCCGCACCTGCGCTGAATGCCCGCGTGCCGTCGCCCGTAATGATGACCGCTCGGATATGATCTTTGCGCTGAAGGTCATCGAAAGCCTGACGCAGGCCGTCAAGCATGGCCGGATCTATGGCGTTGAGTTTGTGAGCGCGATACAGGGTAATGGTGGTCACACGCTCAAGCTCTTCCACGCGAATCTTTTCAGTCATGAAAGCGCTTGAGTCTACCAGATACCCACCGGCTGATGAAGGCGGCTGCCGAATCAGCCTCAGAATCATCTTCCTGCCAAGCCGATGATCTCACTAGCCTCCCGCGTTTGGTCAGGTTGCCAAAACCGATGCTGGCGGTCGGGTTTCCGGCAGGCCCTTCATCGGCTGTCGGGTTCGTGGGTTGAGCCGGGAGGAGCATGAGGCTTCGCATGGCACGCATGATAGGGCCGATATCTGGCAGGAATTCCGCGTAGTACGCCAAGCCACCGCAGCGCATGTCCACCCGCCTGCGTGGGGATACTGTTACGGAGGAATGTGAAGCTCTTGCAAAACGCGTGAATCACGGGGTTTTGCCTATTTCACGTTTCGCC
>JAPPNA010000090.1 GCA_028873925.1 Bacteroidota bacterium
TCATAACACGGGACTTGCACCCGCCGTATTCTGTCAGTTAGCCTGACGCACCGCCTCCAATTCCCTGACAAAATCACGCCCGGGTGGGCAAAATCAATCTGATTATGGAGTATCCATGCACAGGACACGGATTCGGAGGAATTGGGGGCAAGAGGTCCGCGACAGTCGGCGCACGGCCACACTTGGGGCTGTCGCAGTTTCTTCCAGTTTTGTGGTGGCAGTTCGACCGGTCGGATGCGTTGGAAAGCGGATCATTATCCGGCTGGCAAGCCCCAAAGTATCGGGTCAGGGCCGGGAACTATCGTTGCTCACGGCCATAAGTTGGTTAATGGGCCGCGTGATATTCGGGCATATAGGATCCGTCGCTGTAAATGGTACTTCACCGCCTAGGGTTGCTACGGTATATGCTTGAACGGGGAGATTAGGCGGCTCCGCCATTCCCGGCCTGATACCTTGAATCTGGACAATCCTGCTCAGCTATTCCAGCGAATGAATCTGACGAATCAAGGTTCACCTGCTCGTACTGTTGGCAGCCGGGCTGATGGCATTCCAAGCCATATCGCAGAGAGCGACAACGCTCCTCGATTCGTTGAGTATGTTGACTCAATCCTTGACTTAGCCAAATTAGACCAACCGATCACCAGGGCCGATTGGGATGCCCGCCTTGAAGTCTGCCTTACGGTTGAGCCCAGCCGTAAGCTCCGAATCCTGGTGCCGCAAGAGGATCTTAGGCGGCAGGGTGCCTTTTTCACCGGACCCAAATGGGCACAAAGGCTTGCCAGTGTAGCCACCAAACAGCAAAAGAGCAGCTCAGCTGCTTATCACGACCCTGCGTGCGGTGCCGGCGACCTGCTTTTGGCCCTTGCCAGAATGCTGCCGATCCAGCCCACATTTCAAGAGACCATTTCCCGGTGGGGTGCTCAGCTTTCTGGAGTTGATATCTCTGAGCAGTTTGTTCGATTGGCAAAGGCGCGACTTACATTACTCGCTGCCAGCCGCTGCGGAATCTGTCCGCCAATGGCCTCTAAACTCCCTTCAGATCCGTTCCCAAAGATACGGGTGGGAGACTCCCTAATTCCGTCCCAATCCGTTCCCCGGTCCGATGTGGTCATCATGAATCCGCCATTTGGGTACACAGCCGCACCCGCCACTTGCAGCTGGACAACCGGTCGGGTCAATGCAGCGGCCCTGTTTGTTGACCGCTCAATTCGAGAGGCTACGGCAGGTACACATATTGCCGCGATTCTGCCTGATGTGCTGCGGTCTGGAAGCAGATATCGTAAATTGCGTAGAGCGTTGCGTGAGGCTGGAACCGTCCATCTTGAGAAACCGCTGGGGCTCTTTGACCCGCAGACAGACGTCGACATCTATCTTCTGCACTTCGAAAAATCGCATGACGCGTCGCGTCCGATGGTGGCTGCAGCCCGGCCTAGGCAGGGCGTGGGCAGATGGTTTGCGGTACGTGTGGGACCGGTCGTCCCTCACCGTGATGCAGAATCCGGCCCGCTTGTACCATTCATACATGCGCGTTCGATTCCGCGGTGGCGCGAGCATTGCACTATTGCGGAAACGCGCCGATTTGCGGGTACCCTGATTCAACCGCCGTTTGTGTGCGTCAGAAGAACATCCAGACCCGGCTGCGGCGACAGAGCCGTGTCCACACTGATTCTCGGCGAAGACGCGGTGGCTGTTGAGAATCACCTGATTGTTCTGATCCCGAATGATGGGACTGTCAACACCTGCCGACAGCTCATTCAACGCCTGGAGTCACCGAAGACAAACAAATGGCTTGACGCTCGCCTGAGATGCCGACATCTCACGACTGCCGCGCTTGCCGAAATGCCATGGTGGCAAGAGTTTTGACCAATTCGTGCTCCATGGACGCGCACCTTCGGTTTTCCCCCGAAATCATCAGGCGACTCGGCGAAGAACTAAACCCGACCCTGAGTAAAGGCATTCTTGAATTGGCCAAGAACTCCTATGATGCCGATGCCACCAAGTGCCGGATTGAGTTGCAGGATGTCAACCAGCCTGGAGGTACGGTTGTTGTTGAGGATAATGGAGATGGCATGACGCTCGACCAGATTGCCGATGGATGGCTGGTCTTGGGCCGATCTGCCAAAAAGCCTTCATGCAAGACACGGTTAGGACGGGCACCCGCTGGTAGTAAAGGTCTGGGCAGACTGGCCGCTCTTCGGATGGGCCAATCCACCTCTCTATATACGGTCTCGCGACAGGTACCTGATGCACGACGGGAATTGATAATTGACTGGAATCGATTCAACGAAGCGAGCAGCGTAGAGGACGTTCCATTGACTATTGGTGCGTCCGCCGGTGATCCGCTATCAACATGCGGAACCAGAATTGAGATCTGGAATCTGCGAGAGGCCTATGGCCGCAATGAGGTGAAGCGCCTTGCGCGAGAGCTCCTCCTGTTGGCTGATCCGTTTGGCGATGATCTGAAGGGATTTCAACCTGAGTTGATCGCACCAGAATTTGAGGATCTCCAACGATTGATTAAGGATCGATATTTCAGAGATGCCGAATTTCACCTGAGCGCCACTGTCAATGAAGATGGCCGGGCCGCGGCATCGCTGAAAGACTTTAATGGTGGACTGCTGTGCGGGGCGGAACATGAGCAGTTGGTATCTGATGAGCGCGGGCACTATGGCTGCCCGGCAGCCTCGCTGGATCTTTGGGTCTTTATTCTCAATAAGGACACTTTTGCCTTGCGCTCAACGACATTGGGTGAAGTTAAGGCATGGCTCAGGGAGTTTGGTGGAGTCCACATCTACTGCAATGGATTACGAATAAGTCCGTATGGAGGCCCGGGCGACGATTGGCTTGGCATGAATCTGCGTCGGGTCAGGAGTCCAGAAGAACGTCCCGGTACAAACACTTCGATTGGTCGAGTCCTGATAAAGGACGAAGGCTCGCGGCTGGTTGAGAAGACTGATCGTTCAGGATTCATTGAAAACTCAGCCTTCCTTGACCTCCGATCTTTCGCACAAGACTGCATGGATTGGATGGCTAGGTTCAGGCTCAAGGAAGCCGAGAAACGGCGTCGGCGAAAGCGCACTGTTACACCTCAAATGGCTGGCGAGGCCCAACAGGGCCTTATACGCCTGATAGAGGAGGTACCGGAGGACCAGAAGCACGAATTTAGCGCGGCATTGTCGCGGTACGACTCCGCTCGCGAACGGCAGGTGAAGGCTCTGGAGAAGGAGGTCCAGCTGTACCGCACCCTAAGCACGGCAGGAATCACCGCCGCGACATTCGCACATGAATCCAGCGCGAGTCCCATCAAGATCATCGGGCAGTGCCTGAATGCAATCAGGCATCGCTCCAGCCATCAGTTGGGGCGGAAGTACGAAACGCTCCTCAAGGGGCCGGTTGATGGCATTGAGCGTGCGGTAAAGAGCCTGGCGGTCCTCGGTCATGTTACCCTCAGCATGCTTGAACACGAAAAGCGCCGCAAGTCCCGACTGGAGCCGGACAAAGAACTAGAGAGCATAGTCACTGCCTATGCGCCTTTTTTCGATGCGCGTGATGTCTCTGTTATTACAGATTTTGCACTCGGACTGTCCTACCTTCACGGAAGTCGGGCCGCTCTTGAGTCAATAGTTACCAATCTGCTTAACAATTGTGTGGCGGCGTTTGAGGATGCCGGGACCGCGGGCCGCGTTATTGAAATAACCACAGAAATGTCTGATGGCGAATGGCATCTCTCCGTTAGTGACTCCGGCCCTGGAATTGTCGGGATTCAGATTGAGGATATTTGGCTGCCAGGGCACACCACGCGCAGGCATGGAACTGGTCTCGGTCTGACGATCGTACGTGACAATGTACATGACTTTGGCGGAACCGTGGAAGCCATTGCGCATGGCCCGAGAGGCGGTGCGGTAATTGTCGTAGAGCTTCCAATCATCGAATCGTAATGAGTTTTTATCTGGAAAACCGCCAGATCAGTACAATCTGGGTCATAGACGACGATCCCAACGCCAGGGATAGTTACGGTTTTACTCTTGAAGATATGGGTCTGGAGGCACGCCCTGTTACCGACCTACAAGACGGAACTTTGGCGGCACTGCGTCAATCAGTCGGTTCAACCGGCGCGGTATTATGCGATTATCACCTCAAGAAACGCGATTACTCTCGGCACAACGGCGACTATGTTGTTGCAAGGTGCTTTCAAAAAGGGATTCCTGGGGTACTGTGTACGAGTATTCACGGAGCCCCGATTAACCGCCAAGATTTGCGGTATATTCCCGGTTGGCTGAAAACCTCCCCGATGAATGAAACGAATCTGCGCGGTGCTCTTGAGCACTGCATAGAGGAGCTCACAATCGGTTACCGACCCTCGCGCCGACCGTGGCGGACGCTTGTGCGCGTGGACAATATGGACGAAGAACGCCGAGGATTAACTGTCGTAGTTCCTGCCTGGAGCACCCGCACCAAAATTCAGCTCCACTTTGACGACATACCTGGGAATATCCGTGAGCTTGCCGAACCAGACAGGCGTTTCCATGCACATGTCAACATTGGAGCAGAAGACTCTCGTGACCTGTACTTTTGCAAATGGGAGCCACAGTAAGTGATGTGACGCTGTTGCGCCGACACCTGTGTATTCTTGATGTCGGACACGGCAACAGTACCGTAATTATTTCCGGGGCTAAGGGAGTTGTGGTGGTAGATGCAGGCCAACGAAGCGTGCTCCTGGAATTCCTGCTCCAACAGCAAATCACCCGGATTCAGTCAGTTTACTTATCTCATGCCGATGCGGACCATCTGGCGGGTCTGCTGGCTATTCTTGGGGCAGGGACTGTATCTATTGGCCATGTTTATGTTAACAGCGACTCCACACAGCGCTCTCACACCTGGGACGATCTGCTCTATGAGCTCGATCATGCACATAACGCTGGAAGCCTTGAATTCAGGACTGAATTGGTAGCCGGGCACCACGAATCCCTTGAAGGCGGGGTTTCTATTGAAGTCCACGCTCCGAGCAGATACTTGGTTGCCAGGGGACCTAGCAGTTTGGACAAATTTGGGAATCGGATTCGCACAAATTCCATCAGTGCGGTCCTCTCAGTGTCCGTTTCCGGCAAGAGACTGGTCTTACTTCCCGCTGACATTGATTCTGTCGGATTGGCAGACTTGTTTCGCACACCCAAGGAGCTTGGCGCACCGATACTGGTCTACCCTCACCACGGTGGCGTTACCGGGTCTGCGGCTTCTCAAATGGAACTTGAAACACAGCTGCTTGCAGCAGTAAAGCCCAGACTCGTCGTCTTTTCTATTGGCCGT
The DNA here is from genome assembly GCA_028873925.1 of Bacteroidota bacterium. Lineage (GTDB taxonomy): Bacteria > Bacteroidota > Rhodothermia > Rhodothermales > Bin80 > JAPPNA01. Next base: position 5,308 of record JAPPNA010000090.1, read on the forward strand.
GGCATGTATTCAAATCCCAATCCAGACGCAATCCGCCTGGTCCGCAGATCGCTGCCGGGCGTTCGCGTGATATGTACGCAACTTTCAACTCATTGTGCTAATCCGCTGATGCAAAGCACAGCGACGCATTTACCCACTGCGCACGCAAGCGGGCGCGAAAGTGGCAAGTGCTGCGGTGGAACCATCGTAGTCCCTCTGGATGATGTTTCTGAGGTTCTGCCTCACGAGGACCTTCACGGTGCATTTATCCGCAAGCATGCCCCAACAGCTTTGTGCATGTTCAATACCGAAACCGACTCTGCAGATGAATTCCCAGCGTAGGCAGCGCGTGCGGCGGCGCATGCACCTGCGCGGACACCGACACCCCGAACGCCGATTG
>JAPPNA010000120.1:0-3723 GCA_028873925.1 Bacteroidota bacterium
TTCGTCCATACTGATTGATGCTTGGGCAATTGCCATTGAGCTGGCCGAATATGACAGGCCAATGGCAGAAACTTTTGAGGCTGTGGGTGCGGTCATGAATGTAGCTTAAACGGATTGAAAGATGACTCAATTTCATAGCGTTGCAAAAAAGATCGGTTTCGCTCTCGTGTATCCAATGATCACCCTGTGGATCTATTGGAGGCGGCTAGCACGGCAGGACGAGTATGCTTTGGAGGAGCTGCTGCTTGCATCAGGCGTAGCTTTATTGGTCGCCGTTGGCATCTTCCTGTATGTTCCGCTGGCCAAGAAAGTTAGGCGCGGCTCTCCTGTATGGATAGTCGGAATCGCCTTGATCACTGGTCTCATAATCGTGGGAGCCACACAGGAAGGTCGTACCTGGGCGTGGCCGCTCCTGTTTTTTGCCATTTGGATGCCGGTAATTCACGTATGCTGCCAGCACATTGATGCGGGGAGCAGATGGCGTTTCCACAATGCACTGCAGCCATGAGGGCTATACGGTCATTCGCTGCTGCACTCGCCTTGATATGCCTTGTCGGTGCCTGCGAAGGTCCGGAGGGACCGCTTGGGCCGGAAGGTCCTCGTGGGCAGGAAGGTCCTGCCGGTGAACCAGGCCCTCCTGGTACGCTTGATAAAAGCGTACATGAGATCACGATTAGCCCGACCGATTTTCAGGAGATTGACGAAACCCTGGAGGCTGCCATTTACAGGATTCCGGCTATAACGGACAGGGTGGTTTCAGAAGGCACTGTGCTGGCCTATACGGACCGAACGATTCCCGGTGCTTGGAAGGCTCTTCCCTTGATTGAAGGGCCAATTGTCTTGGGCTACGTATTTGCGCCTGACACAGGAATCCTGGAAGTAACCCGGCCGGCAGGCAGCCCGCCAGCAGCCCGGATGTTCGGTGCTGATCGGGTCCGCTTTGTAGTTTTCCAGCAATCCGGTGCTGCTATGCTGGATGGCGTGAATCCTGAGGATTTTCAGGCCATCAAACGGCTGATTACAGCAACGAATCGCTCGGAGCCACATGCTCGGTGATCGAATGCATTAGCTCCATGCCTTTGCATTCACCTGTGGCCTGGGCCTGCCTGCCCGCGGTTGAAAACAGCTGCTAAACTTTTCCAATCCTGTCGGTTACTCTATCGGCGTGGAGCCACAGTTCTAACCGTGCTGCGTTCGTCCTTGCCGCTCATGAAGAGTTAGCTCAGGGAGCAGAATGATCCAGGCCGTTACGCGGCCGCCCGGCGGGTCTGTGCGATATGCGGATTTATTGATGCGCGGGGTCGTCCGGGGCAGTCGGATTGCCTGATGGCCCTGCGCACGCTGGCAGCAGAAGCGCAGATCAAACTGCTGGCTGGACAGGTAGGTGACCGATTTATTATCCGGGATCAGAAGCGTCGCGCAGCTCAGCCACACCGCATGGTTAATCTGAGCCGCTTTCTGACGCTGTGAGGTGCCCTAACCTCGCCCCTTATGTCCTGCGTCGTGTACTGCGCCGGGTGGCAGTGTCCACCTGAGCTGCGGCTCTCCCTGCGCGGGCCCTTATGCGAGTCCAAATTGATTCGGCGGGGACCGTTACGTCCCGCATGATCTGCCCGGGCGAATCCGAATTAATTCCAGACCTACGCTGCAATCATTGCCCGCCGATCGGTCGGAGTATAAGCGCCTGTAATGCATCATTGACGGAATCAAGGTGCTGCGAAAGGCCGCAGCCACGGATTTGCATTCAAAAGCTCCAGTGCAGCCGCAACCCCGGCGCGAGCGAGAGAATGTGAAGCGTACCGACTGGACAACAGTAGTAGCGGATAGCCCCTCACCTGTGCGAAGGATGAGGAGGCCGAAACGGGCAGGGAAACTGTATCCCAAGGCGGGCAGCAGTCCGGCCGAATGGCCAGATCACACTTCAACGGCTGTGCGTGAACGGGATCTCACGGCACAGCCACCGATATCTTCAGGGATCGTTTCGCCCGGAAAATCCACAGGATTTCGCGATGAATCCATCGCAATACAAAGTACCGATGGACTGCCATGGCGATCAGGATGGAAATCCCCGGCAGTTGAGCACCTCTCACCGCTCCAAAACGCCTGGCGCGAGTATGCCGGAACGCTTATACTTGTATTTGGAGATTCTTCCCATAACCGCATTTGTAACTGAATGACATCGTTCAATAGAACAGCGTCAAAAATGTATCGCAGTATTCCGAGCTTCCTAGCAATGGCCCTGGTGTTCACCGGCCATGTCCTCGGCCAGGAGATTTGCACATCACCCCGGCCGAGCGTGGTGGGAGAATTTGTTTGGTCGGTGGCTTATTCACCCGATGGTACCCGATTGGCCTCGGGATCGGGCGACCACATTATCCGGCTGTGGGATGTTGACACGGCTGCGGAAATTAGCCGCCTTGAAGGTCCAGACGAAGTGAGCTCGGTAACGTTTTCGCCCGATGGCACCCAGTTGGCCGCAGGGTTGGATGACCGCACAGTCCGGCTGTGGGACCTCGCCACAAGCATGGAAACGCACGTTCTTCAAGGACACGCGGACGCGGTGACCTCAGTGGCATTTTCTCCCGATGGCACCCAGTTGGCCTCGGGGTCCATCGACAACACCATTCGGCTTTGGGACCTCGCCGCAGGCACCGAAACTCGCGTTCTTCAAGGACACACGAACAATGTGTGGTCCGTGGCCTATTCGCCCGATGGCACCCAACTGGCCTCGGGGTCCGGCGACAACACCATTCGGCTTTGGGACCTCGTCACGGGCATGGAAATCCGCCGTTTTGAAGGTCTCCAGAGCTTAGTCTGGTCAGTGGCGTTTTCGCCCGATGGCACCCAACTGGCCTCAGGATGGACGGACTTCACGGTCCGGCTGTGGGATGTCGCCACGGGTGAGGAAATACGCCATCTTGAAGGCCACACGCACTGGGTAATGTCGGTAGCCTTTTCGCCCGATGGCACCCAACTGGTATCTGGATCGACGGACCGCACGGTCCGGCTTTGGGACATCGCCACAGGTCAGGAAACACGCAGCTTTGAGGGTCACACGCACCCGGTGCAGTCGGTGGCGTTCTCGCCCGATGGCACCCAATTGGCCTCGGGAGCGAGGAACGCTACGGTCCTGCTCTGGGACATCACCACAGGCATGGCGGCGCGCCGCCTCACGCTGACTCAATACCCGGGGCATGTCGGTAGGGTGTGGTCAGTGGCGTTTTCATCCGATGGCACCCGGCTGGCATCGGGGAGCGCCGACCAGACGGTTCGGCTGTGGGAGGTCGCCACATGCACGGAAATACGCCGCTTTGAGGGACTCACGGGCGGCGTGCAGTCAGTAGCGTATTCGCCCGATGGTGCCCGGCTGATGTCGGGAGGGGATGACAACACAATCCGGCAGTGGAACAGCGCCACGGGCTTGGAAACACGCCGCTTTGAAGGCCACACGGACTGGGTATTGTCGGTAGCCTATTCACCCGATGGTACCCAACTGGCCTCGGCATCGAATGACCGCACGATCCGCCTGTGGGACCTCGCCGCGGGCACGGAGATCCGCCAACTGGAAGGCCACGCAGACGGGGTACGGTCGGTGGCCTATTCGCCCGATGGCACCCAACTGGCCTCTGGATCGGCGGACCGTACGATCCGGCTGTGGGACATCGCCACGGGCACGGAGATCCGCCAACTGGAAGGCCACGCAGACGGGGTACGGTCGGTGGC
>JAPPNA010000120.1:3823-5419 GCA_028873925.1 Bacteroidota bacterium
GCACCCAACTGGCCTCTGGATCGGCGGACCGTACGATCCGGCTGTGGGACATCGCTACGGGCACGGAAATACGCCGTATTGAGGGCCACGGAGGCCGCGTGTTGTCGGTGGCGTTTTCGCCCGATGGCACCCAACTGGCCTCGGGATCGACGGATAGTAGAGTCCGGCTGTGGGATGTGACCTTGCGAACGGACATTGCTGCCGAGGAAATTCCTTTGCCGAATGAAGCTCAGGTTTCGCATTATCCCAATCCGGCCTACCCGGAGGCGACTATCGTGTACAGCCTGCCTCGCACCGGTCATGTTCGCTTATCGGTCGTAGATGTATTGGGACGTGAATTGAATCTTCTCGTCAACCATGTTCAGCCGGTCGGCACGCATGAAGTAAATCTTGCGACATCCCGATTATCAAGCGGCCATTATTTTCTTGTGCTGCAGGTGGAAGCAGATCGTGTGACGCGTCCTGTTACCGTTATTCGGTAGCCGGACTGCTTCTCTTTCCTGGTGGATAACGTCTGCGACAGACGCGTTCCCCGTGCGTGAGGAGGAAATGCTGCGTACGGAAATTTCGTCGCATCAGTACGGGACTGCTTCGTGATGCGGCCCGGTCGGTGCCCTCTACCTACAGTAACCGACAGGCTGAATTTCCAGGGTTGTCAGGAGGGCCTCCCTGGATTGTGCGATGTCACGGGCCCGACAATTGCGTCTCTGGCTGTTGCTAAAGAAAGTGCTGAGTATGTCAGCCGACAGGGTGCCGCTTTGGCTTGGCGGGAGCTTTTTCCATGGTGGGGGAAGGCTCCTCGGCTCCCGCTATCCTGATTCGGACGATGGTTGGAATCCGCTCTTCGCCATGAGCAACCAGATCAGCACCACGGAACGCCGGCGAACACGGTTTGATGTCGCCTGAAGCCGGGGCTTCCCTTCATTCAGGCTGGCTTCCTTTTCGCCAGCTTCCTCTTTGCGAAGCCGTTCACGCTTTCCATGCGCGCTGGCCACCTCCTGCCGCGCGGCGGCCAGCTTCGCAGCGCCTTCCTGCGAGGAATCACCAGCCAGGGACTGTTGGCTTTGCGTTGACATGCTCCGTCTAAGGCGTCCAAGAGAACAGAGTTTTTCATTCAATAAGGTGATTCCTAGACGCGCTCCGACACCCCTACAACATCATTGTAATCCGCGCCGAGGTCGGCCCCGCGGCAGCTCTAAAGTGCCCTACTCCAATAGACACAGACTGCGTCCGCATTGCATAAGCAGCGGGTACTCCTCCGCTGCCGCACGTCTCGCTTTGCTCAGGAATTGGAGTATTCAGGATCGGAACCGTCTAAGGGGATGTCGTCCCCCGCCAATATGCCGCTGTCCGTACGCGGATGGCCTATCCCATCTTTGACAGGCAAAATGACAATAAGTCTTTGACAGACTTTTTTGCCTCCGCGGCCGGACAGTTTTGAGGTCATTTAGCCGGGTCTGCCCCCGATTTCGGTGCATTTGGGGGGGGGGGGGGGGGGGGGGGCCCAAAAGACCGCGATTTTTTTTTTTGGGGGGGGGGGGGTTTTTGGAAATAGGGGCCCCCAAAAGGGGGGGGGGGGGGGGGGGGGGGGGGAAA
>JAPPNA010000045.1 GCA_028873925.1 Bacteroidota bacterium
GCACGAAAGGGACGTTTTCCGGCTCCGGGACCACCTACACACTCCTGGTGACCCCTTCCGGCTCGGCGGATGTGGTGGTGACTGTGGCGGCGGATGCCGCGACCGATGGCCTCAATACGGGGCCAACATCGGCGGTCTCGGCAACGGCCATTTGGGATGCAGCGGCCCTTACGGTCGCCATAAGCGGGGTGCCCGCGATCATCAATTCGACCGCGGCACTTAATGTGACGTTCACCTTCTCCAAGGCTGTATCGGGGTTTGTGACCCAGGATGTCATGGTGACCGGCGGCATGAAAGGGACATTCTTCGCGGCGAACACGACGACCTATACGCTGATGGTGACCCCGACCAGCGGGTCGAACGTAACGGTCACCGTGGCGGCCGATGCCGCGACCGATGGCCTCACCACGGGTCCGGCCTCGGCAGTGTCAGCCACGGCCATCTGGGACTCGTCCATTCCGACGGTCGCCATCATGGGGGTGCCTCCCAAGATCAGGACGAAAACGGGCTTTACCGCCACCTTCACCTTTTCGGAGGATGTGACGGGGTTTGTCAAAGATGATGTGACCGTGAGCGGGGGCACCAAGGGGATCTTCACCGCAACCAACCAGGCGGCCTACACGCTGGCGGTTACGCCCTCGGGCTCCGCGGATGTCGTCGTAACCGTGACGGCCGGTGCTGCGACCGATGGCATCAATGCAGGCCCGGCCTCGGCGGTCTCGGCGACCGCGACCTGGGATGTGGCGGCACCGACAGTCACGATCACTGATGTGCCGGCCAAGATTAACTCTACAGACCAGTTCACAGCGAAGTTCACCTTTTCGGAAGCCGTGACGGGGTTTGTCACCGGAGATGTCTCGGTAACCGGCGGCAAGAAAGGAACATTTTCCGGCTCCGGTACCACCTACACACTCCTGGTGACCCCCTCCGGCTCTGCGGATGTGGTGGTAACCGTAGCGGCGGATGCCGCGACCGATGGCCTCAACACGGGTCCGGCTTCGGAGGTATCAGCCACGGCGACTTGGGACGCGGCGGCCCTGACGGTCGCAATCGGCGGGGTGCCCGCGAAGATCAACTCGCGAACGACACTGAATGTGACGTTTACCTTTTCCAAGGCTGTAACGGGGTTTGAGACCGGCGATGTGGCGGTGACCGGAGGCGGCAAAAGCGCGTTTTCCGGTAGCGGGCGGAGCTACGCAGTGTCGGTTACGCCCTCCGGCCTCGCGCACCAATTGGTAGTGACGGTGGCGGCCCACGCGGCGACCGATGGTGTCACCACGGGTCCGGCCTTACCAGTTTCGGCCACGGCCATCTGGGATGCCTCTGTTCCGATAGTCGCGATCGGCGGGGTGCCCGCGAAGATCAACTCGCGAACGACACTGAATGTGACGTTTACCTTTTCCGAGGCCGTGACGGGGTTTGTCACCGATGATGTGACCGTGGGCGGGGGTACCAAAGGGACATTCAGCGCGACGAACGCGTCTTCGTACACGCTGCAGGTTACGCCCTCCGGCTCCGCGGATGTAGTCGTGACCGTCGCGGCCGATGCCGCGACGGATGGCATCAACACGGCCCCGGTCTCGGCGGTCTCGGCGACCGCGAACTGGGATGCTATCGCTCCAACGGTCACCATCACCGATGTGCCGGCGAAGATTAACTCCACCAGTGCCTTCACCGCCACTTTTACCTTCTCGGAAGATGTGACGGGATTTGCTATCGGGGATGTGACAGTCACCGGCGGCAGTACGGGGACATTCACCGCGACGAACACGACGACCTATACGCTGGCGATCACCCCAACCAGCGGATCGAATGTGACGGTTGAAGTAGCGGCGAACGCCGCGACCGATGGCCTCAATACGGGGCCAACATCTGCGGTTTCGGAGACGGCCACTTGGGATGCCACCGCCCCGACCATCGCAATCACCGATGTGCCGGCCACGATCAGCTCAACGACGGACTTCACCGCCACCTTCACGTTTTCGGAGGATGTGACGGGGTTTGCCACCGGCGATGTCTCGGTGTCGGGCGGCACTAAGGGGACGTTCACCGCGACGAACGCGCAAACCTACACGCTGGTGATCACGCCCTCCGGTTCGGCGGATGTGGTGGTGACGGTAGCGGCGGATGCTGCGACCGATGGCCTCAATACCGGCCCGGCCTCGGCGGTTTCCGCCACGGCCACCTGGGATGCCATTCCGACCGTTTCCATATCCGGCTTACCTCCCAAGATAAACTCAACGACACCGTTAACGGCTACCTTCACGTTTTCGGAGGATGTGACGGGGTTTACCACCCAGGATGTGGGGATCCAAGGCGGCACGAAGGGTACATTTTCCGGCAGCGGGGCGAGTTACACGCTGGGGGTCACCCCTTCCGGCTCGGCTGATATGCTTATTATCGTAGTGCAGGATGCCGCAACCGATGCCGGCAGCAACACGGGTCCGGCAACGGCACAATCGTTTGAGTCCTTCTGGGATGTCGTCGCCCCGACAGTCAGCATAACCAACGTACCCTCCAAAATAAGTTCAACGAGAGCCTTCACTGCCAGGTTTACCTTTTCGGAGGAGGTGACGGGGTTTGAGTCCGGCGATGTCACCACATCCGGCGGCACAAATGGGACATTCACCGCTGTTAGCGAGGATATCTACACGCTGGTAGTAACACCGAATGGCTCGGCGGATGTGGTGGTGACCGTGGCGGCGGATGCCGCGTCGGATGGGGCCAACACGGGCCCAACGTCGGCAGTTTCGGCGACGGCCACCTGGGACGCAACCCCAAGAAACGTGTTAACATCGGTTTCCACATTGGAGATTGCGGAAGGGAGCAGCGGCTCCTATACAGTGAGGCTGTCTTCACAGCCTTCGGGGAGCGTGTCAATGACGATCACGGGCACATCGTTTACGGACCTAACGTTAGATAAGACGCGCCTGACGTTCAATCCGACCGGAACGACAAATCTCTGGAGTGACCCGCAGACGGTGACGGTTACAGTTGACCAGGATGTGGATTGGAATACTGATAACGTAACCTTGATCAATACAGCTTCGGGCGGAGAATATGGGGGTGTCAGGGCGTACGTGAGCATTAGGACGAATGACGACGAAACTGGTCCATCACCCCCACATGCCTATGTAGTTCAGTCTGTGCATTCTTTCTTCAATTCTGTTCCGCTTATCGCCGAAGAAGCGGCATGGCTGCGAATATTCCCAACGGCAAATGCAGCCAATAGCATATCCATCCCAACGGCTGTGGCCACATTCTACCGCAACAACCAGGTGACGCACACGGTCAACTTCGCCTCAAAGACGGGTCCAATTCCGACCGAGGTATGGCCGCAGGGGGATCGGCTATCCTATAATGCCGAAATTCCGGCATCCGTAATCCAGTCGGGCCTCGAATTGGTCGTTGAGATAGACCCGGACGATACGGTACCGGCAAGCTTGGGAGTGGCTAAGCGGATACCGCAATCGGGGCGGATTTCTCTTGGTGTCGTCACAGCGCCCGATTTTAATGTCACAATTGTCCCCCTTGTGACGACAGGGTTTACGGGATTTCATGATGTGGAAGCGATAGCTCAACGAGTGGCAGCGAGCCCAGATTCGGATGCCCTACTTGCCGGTGTACGTACATTGTTACCCGTAAAGGACATTTCAGCAACGGCCCATGCTACCGTAACGGTCTCAGATAGAGGAATTGTCTTCCTGATTAACAAAGTCATTGCCCTCCGAGTCTTAGAAGGTGGAAGCGGCTATTGGATGGGATTGCATACCGACCCTCTTGGGGGAGCTGGCTTTGCACGTTTAGGGGGATCCGTGAGTATTTCCATTCCAAATTCGATTATTATCGCCCATGAATTTGGACATAACTTGTCCCTTCGCCACGCCCCATGTGGCGAAGGTATTGTAGGGGTGGACGCGAATTATCCATATTCTGATGGATCAATAGGGTCTTGGGGACTTAACAACAACACCATCGTCTATCCCGATGGAACGTATGATTTAATGTCGTATTGTTTTCCAAGGTGGATTAGTGATTATCATTTCAAAAAGGCGGCCGATTTCCGAACGTCCCCCGCGTTCTCCACGATCGCGGAGCCACCTGTAGCCGCCAAGTCATCGGAACCTTCCCTTCTTCTTTGGGGAGGCATTGACGCGGATTTAAGACCGTACTTGGAACCGATCTTTGTGGTTGAGGCAGCCCCCTCACTGCCCGAGGCATCAGGCCCCTGGCAGCTTGTCGGGCATATGGCCAGCGGCACCGAAATGTTTAATCTGACCTTTGCCATGCCGGAGCTGGATCATGGCGATGGTGCCTCCGCCTTTGCTTTTGTCGTACCGCTGGAGCAGGATCAGGTATTGAATTCCGTGACCCTTTTCGGGCCGGGGGGATCGTTCACGATTGACGGAGAGCACAACGATCCGATGGCGATTGTGATTGACGAAGCCACAGGGCAGGTCACGGGCTTCCTCAAGGATTTTGATCCTTCAGGCGACAGCAGGGTGTCCGCGATAAGCAACAAGTTTGGAGGGAATGCCCAGCGTGTGCTCTTCAGCCGGGGGATTCCCGATCCTAACGTTCAAAATTAGCCTGTTATTTCGAATGTACGCTAATCGATCCCTGTATCCTGTTGCGCAGCAGCCAACGCGTCGGGAATAGACCCTCACGGTGATCCATGCCAACCTGTTCAAGCTCCCCTCGGATCTCGTTGACCAAATCGAGGCCATGCTGAAGGGCGGTAGCGCGGTCATGAATTCCGATAAGTGCCGTTGAATTCGCTGACACCGAGTGCCATAGCCATGTAGCCACGGTACTGGGTCGATGTGCAAGAGTGGTGCGCCTTGTGAACTGTGAGTTGCAACACACATGAAACTGGCAGTTGGGTGCCGGCGGATGAGGAATAAGTGAAGGGGTGGCGTTCGGCCCAAGTAATGACGATAATTGGAGTAGCAACAAACCGGACTATTCATGACTAAGATCAGGCATCATCACCTGAGCGCGGACTCCCAACTCGCCATCGGCTGCGCTTTGGATGCGCTGAATGCTATCAAGGAAGCGGAGGGGCTTGATGGGGTAAGCGCTCCGAGCGAACTTGGACAAGCAGCCTCCGGCCGCCGAATTTGTGGCGCACTACACGCGGCTCGTGGCGGAAGAGATTGCCTGAAGGAAGCTTACGTCGGTATCAAAGAAAGTGCGACCGCTTGATCATCGCCGGTTGATCGGTCATGTACATGCTGGCTTACTATGTGGAGCTTTACCTGCGCAAAATGCAGGCACCGAAGTTGAGGACAGAGGAGGTCCCATAAGGCAGGAATGCGCAACGCAAAAACGCGATCCTGACTTCGGCGGTTAGGGGACCGTGCGGACATTCATACGGGCCGTAAGTAGC
>JAPPNA010000142.1 GCA_028873925.1 Bacteroidota bacterium
ACATTCTCACCCTCTGACCCGGATTCAGGTCAGAAAATTTGTTGTGACCAAATAGACCCTAAACTGCCTATTTACCCCAAAAAATGGGCCGAAAATGCCGAAAAATGTTAAAGATGGGCTAACAGCGTTCCACTACAAGGGCCGTGCCGCCTCCGGTGCCGTGGCATAGAGCGGCCAGGCCCAGCGCTTGGTCTCGGGTCTTCAGCGCATGAAGCAGCGTCACAACAATGCGGGCACCTGAGCAACCAATGGGGTGCCCCAGTGCAATGGCTCCGCCGTGAACATTCAACTTATCGCCCGGCAACCGGAGCTGCCGCTTATACAGCAGCGTACTCAACGCAAACGCCTCGTTGTTTTCAAACAGATCAATGTCTGCGGTTTCCACGCCGCACTGCCTTAAGGCCCGGCGGGAGGCCTCGGCCGGGGCCTCCATGAACCGCCACCATTCCCCGGCGGATACTGCGGCTCCGCGTACACGGGCCAGCGGTACAAGCCCGTAATCGTCCACCGTACTCCGACCCGCCAGCAGCAGGGCCGCCGCACCATCGCTGATCTGACTGCTGTTGCCCGCAGTCAGCACACCATCCTGAGTAAATGCCGGCCTTAACGCTTGGAGGGCCTCCGCAGTCGTATCCGGGCGAATGCCTTCATCGCACGTCATATACCCCTTGAGCGTCTCAACCGGCACGATCTCCGAAGTGAATCGATGGCCTTCAGCCGCCGCATGTGCCCGCTTGTGGGATTCAGTGGCGATCCTGTCCATCTCCATCCGTGTGGCACCCGCCTCTGCAGCCAGTTTTTCCGCCTGCACACCCATGGCTTCCCCGGTGACCGGATCAGACAGACCATCGCGGTACAAAAGATCTGTCACATGCCGACCGGGGCCGGGCACATACCTGTATCCCCAGCGCGCCCGGGAGGAAAGAACAAATCCGGCCTGAGACATGGATTCCATACCCCCGGCAAGGACGACACGGGCCATTCCGGCGCGTATGTAGGCGCAGGCAGTCATGATACTCACCATACCGGACGAGCATACCATGTCCAGTGCCAGCGCGTCCACCTGGTCGGGCAGACCAGCCCTGCGCGCCGCCTGGCGCGGGACAAGTTGTCCATGCCCGCCCCCCAGCACTTGGCCGAATATCACAAGATCAAGCCGGGCCGGATCAAGCTGCGCCCGGTCAACCGCGGCCCGCATGACCGGCGCGGCAAGCTCTGCTGGTCCCAGATCCTTGAAAGCACCGCCAAACCGGCCCATGGGCGTGCGTACGGCCGCAGCCACATAAACTTCGCTATTCATGCAGGCGGCGATTCATTGGCAACCTTGAGGCGGGCCAGCACTTCCCCCACATCCGATGTGGGGGCCTGACAGGAAAAATCCTTACATACGTACGCCAGTGGCGCTCCGTCGTTACTGTTGAATTGTGCGGTCTTGGGCAAAACGCGCGTGACCTGCGTGTCCGTACCTCCATCCGGCCGAAAAATCAGCACCGCATGGGGCGCATACGCCCGCTGCACGGAACGGAGCATGTCGCGGGTATCCTTACGTTCAGGATCGCCGGTAATGACTACTTCCGCCGCAGGCTGAAGCGCTAAATTAACAGCCGACAACATGGCCAGATAAGCTCCTGGACTGTCGCGCATGCTGCCGCCTACCTGCTGCGCTATAGCACGGGCAGCCCGCTCCATATCCGTATCCGACCGAAGCCGGGCCAGACGCAAGATGTTCATCATCATCACCGCCGTACCGGAGGGCAGCGCGTTATCATGAGCCTGGCCCGGCCGCACCAGGAGCGGCTCACCATCAGAGGGAGACAGGTAATACAAGCCGGGCTGATCCGCCGTAAACTGTTCCCGGCAGATATCAGCCAGCCTGAACGCCCACGACAGATAGTCCACCTCAAATGTGGCCTGATAAAGCTCCAAAAGGCCCCAAATGAAGAAAGCGTAATCGTCAAGCATCCCGGCAATGGCCGCCTCCTGGTCACGCCAGCGGTGCCAAAGTGCTCCAGCATCAGTCTGCATGTTGTTGCGGATAAAGCTGGCGGCACGGCGGGCGGCATCCAGGCTAGCCTCATCATCCAGCACACGCCCGGCATACGCAAGAGCCGCGATCATCAATCCGTTCCAGTCCGCAAGTACCTTGTCATCCCTCAGCGGCCGGATCCTTCGGGTGCGTGCCGCCAGCAGCAGCTGCCGGGCCCGCGTCAGCTGACCCGCCTGCTCGATGCTTAACATGGCATCACTCCTGAATCTGTACAGAATGTTCTCGCCGGTTTTCCGCCGGGTGGCCTCATCAAGAAAATTCCCTGCGGGCTCCGTGTTGTAAACCTGCCGCACCAGCGTAAAGAGTTGGTTGCCGAGAACGGCCTGAAGCTCCGATTCGTGCCAGAGGTAGAACTTACCCTCGCGCCCCTCACTGTCAGCATCCTCCGCCGTGCAGAATGCGCCTTCCGGATGGGTCAGGTCCCGGAGCACATACGTGATGATCTCCTGCGCGGTGCGCCGATATTCACTTTGACCCGTTATCTGGAATGCTTCGGTGTAGGCCAGCGTCAACATGGCCTGATCATACAGCATTTTTTCAAAATGGGGCAGCGTCCAGGTGCGGTCCGTGCTGTAGCGGTGAAAGCCGTAGCCGACTTGGTCGTAAATCCCGCCGCGACGCATGCATCGTAGCGTACGCTCAACCATGGCCAGCGCCTCAGGATCCTGTGTGCGCAGCCAATGGAGCATTAGCAGGCGAAGGGCGCTCACGGGCGGAAACTTCGGCGCATCAGCGAACCCGCCGTACTCCGCATCATGGCGCTGCCGCAGATGCCGATAGGCCCGGTCCAGCAGTTCCGTACTCAGTTCACCCTGCCGACGCTGAGCCGCCATGGCTTGCGTGAGCGCCTCCTTGATCAGTGCCGCATCCTGGAGCAGGCGTGGGCGTACCTGCCGCCACAGCCGTTCCACATGAGGAATCAACTGCATCATACCCATCCTTCCCTGGCGCGAGTCTTTCGGGATATAGGTGGCCGCAAAGAACGGCTCGCGGTCAGGGGTCATCAGTAGGGTCAGCGGCCATCCGCCATGCCGGGTAAGCAGCTGACACACCGTCATGTAGATGGCATCAATGTCGGGACGCTCTTCGCGGTCCACCTTGATATTGACAAAAGTGTTATTCATCAGCGCGGCCACTTCGGCATCCTCAAAGGACTCGCGCTCCATAACGTGGCACCAGTGGCAGGTGGCATAGCCGATGGAAAGCAGCACCGGACGATCCGATTGGCGCGCCCGTTCAAACGCCGCCGCGCACCAGGGCCACCAGTCCACCGGATTATCCTTGTGCTGCAGCAGATACGGACTTTTCTCCGCCGCCAGTCGGTTGCTCATCAGATATCAGTTTGTCCCGATCAGCGCTAGGCCAACATCCATGACATTGGTGTGGGTTGGCCCGGTGCGGATCAGCTGACCCACACCGTCAAAATAAGTGTAGGCATCATTGCATTGCAGGGAGCGGTGCGCATCGAGCCCCATCTTGCGGCCCTTATCCAAGGTAGCAGGTGTCGCCCACGCCCCCGCAGCATCTGTCGGGCCATCAATCCCATCGGTGCCTCCAGACAGCACAATCACATCCCTTTCAGACCGGTCCAGCTCACACGCGGCCGCCAGCACCAGCTCCTGATTGCGTCCTCCCCTGCCCCCGCCCCGAACCACGACCGTACTTTCTCCACCATACAGGAGGCATTGACGAGATCCCAGACTGAGCGCTCTTCGGGCGAATTGAGTCCCGATATGTCGGGCTTCGCCAGACACATCGTGCGCGATATCAACTACGCGGTAGCCGCGCTCCTCAGCTTCGGCCGCGGCAGCCCTGAGTGCCGTACGATTGGATGCCAGCACCAAGGACTGGACCGCTCTTAACCTTGGGTCGCCCGGCTTGGGGGTCTCCAGGAACAGGCCTCTCGCGCCCAATGCCAGATGCTGCATCACGACCTTCGGGAGATCAAGGCCGAGGGCCTCTACTACCATCAGACAGTCCGCGTAGGTGGTGGAATCAGCTGCTGCGGGTCCACTGCCGACAACGGACAGGTCGTCCCCGGTAACGTCTGAAATCGCGAGTGTCAACACACGGGCGGGTGCCGCGACAGCCGCCAGGTGGCCCCCCTTGATCGCCGACAGATGCTTGCGCAGCGTGTTGATCTGATGAATATCCGCGCCGGATTTAAGAAGAATCCGATTTACCCGGACCAGATGATATAGCGTCAGAGTGGGGGCTGGCGCGGGCCATAATGCGGACGCGCCGCCGGAAAGCAGGATCACAAGCGCATCCGCCGCGCCGCAATTGCCTGCTATGTCCAAGGACCGCGATGCTGCCTCTAGGCCATGCGCGTCCGGCACCGGATGTCCGGCTTCCGTCACGGCAATCCGATCAGACAGGCCAATATGCCCCGAACAGGTATCCGTATAGCCATGCGGCACAACCGCCAGACCACCGGCAATGGCATCACCCAGTTTCCGCTCCAGCCACACGGCCATGCCAATCGCTGCCTTGCCGGCCGCCAGGACTCGGATTACCCCGCCGCGGCGGCGCACATGTTCACGGCAGGCCTCAATTTGCCGCGGATAAGTGAGGCGGTCTGCCTGAACATGCTGCACCGCCCGGCTGAATATGGCCCTGGCATCCCGAATCACATTGGGCATGGAGTAAGCATTATGCTCAATATCCTATAATAATGTTTGCCAGGAAAAGCCAGATTTCGAAATTCCGAAGTTGCGGCGGCCAGCATTTGGGTGAATTTGGAGAGCATTTTGAGGCGTGATAATGCAGACTTAGCGTAATTCAGCCTCTACTTTTACTGAACGTCCGTTTTGAGTCAGTTTCGGCCAGAATTTTCAGTGCCAAATGGGCCGATGGGACGCACATCTGACAGTTTTTGTCCATATCGAGCCGCAAATTTTCGAGTCCGTGGCCAGCTTTAGGCCGCTTTTCGGCGCGCAAGGTCTGCCCTTACCCCAAGTCTTGGCCTAGTAAAACCTATTGAGGTGGATCTGGTGTCCTGTTTCCGGTCTTTCAGGTTACCAGGTAAGTGTCCGTTGGGGCCGGTGAGAGAGTAGTTTGTTGGCTCCCTGTGTGAGAGTGTAAATTTGTCTGGCTGTTGATCGCACCGGGCCTGCGCTGGCGTGGTTTCTGTGCAGCACAATGAGACATTATCTTAGTGCTTGCCCGAAAAATAGGTACTGGGCCGGATAGGGGCGGCATTCAGGGTGA
>JAPPNA010000076.1 GCA_028873925.1 Bacteroidota bacterium
CCACAATAGCCATGGCCATCCGAATGGTCTGCTCGCTGTCCTGCTGACATAATATAGCCGCAATCTTCATCGGCGCATCCGGGTAGTCGCCGGCTTCCCTGCGCAGACGATGGGTCGCCTGGATGATGCCAGTCTCCAGTCGCTCTATGCCCTCCCTAACCCTGTTCTCAGAAAGCGCAGCCAGCTCAATGCAATTCGCCAGGTCGTCAATCCCGCCGGTGATCCAGCCCAAGGCCGGAAAACGAGTGTAGGTCAGAGGCGTACCGGAAAAAACACAGTAGCGATACGCTGCCTGGTTGATCTCCTGTTCCAGTCTGCTCTGGGATACCGTGCGCAGGCCGGATGGCAGCTGAACCGCGATCACCTGCTCAACGACATCCGCCGTCGCGCGCAGCGAAACACCCAAACGGCTCAGCGCATCGTCTTCTACGGTCGAGGCCGGGGCATACTCCGTCTCAATGATCACGACCTGACCGGACGGATCCGGCACAACAATGTCCGGGCGTTTGGATACATCCCCCAACAGAACATCGGTCTGCTCGCCGCTGAGATTCCGCCAGCGCGGATGCTTGGCGCGCAGTACGCGGGCCAACTCAACGTTCAGGCCACCTTCCTGCGTTCTCGCCATATCGTATGACTGACTCCCGGCGCAATATACTGTGAAGCGGGCCAAACTGCTCGGCTTCAAGTCGGTGCCGCAGCGTGGTGGCCCGATTCAGCGTGAGTGCTCAGGATACGCCGCGGCACCACACTTCCCGGCACGACAACAGTGACACCTCCCCCATTGTGGGTGCCCGTACACTGCCCGGCCGGCTTCCGCGTCTCAGGGCCTGGGACTGAAGCCGGCATCATCGCCGACAGAAGGGCCACACGGCTGCTACCAGCATGGCCGGGCCCGCCTGACGAATTGTTCTGAGTTTAACACCTAGGAGAATCAGTACGATACCCAGACTGATGCCGGGATCAATCAGCACATCATAGGCTTCGGAATCTCCGGGAATCAACCCGACATCGAACAGCGCCATCGCAATCAGCGCCGCACTCAGCGATCGGAACAGCTTGTAGCGTCCCGCCAGGAAAACCGCCACCAGGACGACCCCGGTCAGGATCAGGAATACGGCAAATGGGCCGGGAATCATAATCGGCTGATGCAGGCTGCCAACCATCAAGCCGATCCAACTCAGCAATTCTGCTTGATGATCGCTGTCTTCTTGCCGCCGTGAACAGAGGGCTCCGCGCACCACTGCCGACGAATCAGGTCCAATTCGTCAACTATTTCCGAGGGCAGTCCCAACAGCTCCACCAGGAACGCCTCGTCCAACTGCTGCCGAACCTTGTCCCGGTACGCCTCATTTGCAGGCAGCAGCTGAGCATGTTCCAACTGACCGTACAAGTCGTTTGCCTGACGCAGCTGAGCCTGACTCAGTTTCCGGGGGTCCAAAGTGAGCAATTCAGGCAGCAGTGTAATGCTTACTCTGGAACGGCCACCGTGCTGCCGTGTCCCCAACCACCAGAACGCAATCAGGCCCAGGGTGGTATTGGCCCACAAAACTATCGGCATCTCCCAAGCAGTGTTACGGCAGACGAAATTGGGCCATGCCGTACCTCCGATGGTCTTCTCCCGCGTTAGGCAGGCTGCGAGCGACTGTGAGCTCAGCCCGAAGTCGCGATTGAAGTGCAATTTTGTTGCTGTCTTCTTCCAGTCTTCGCCGGCCCGCTGCTCGCATTGAGCGCGCGGTATGCACTCATGACCGGGAGCAACGGTCATCTGACGCTCCATTTCCGCCCGTATCTTCTGCCGCGGCCGCCGCCAACTGCCCCAAAGTGCCGGATAGGTCGCAATCGCTCCCTCACGCAACTCAACCACATCAAAGGGACCCCGAGGGGTCCCGTCCGGCCTCCTTTCCTTTCCCGAGATGTCCATGTGGTACAAACCGCGCTCACCCAACTCGCCAAGTGAAGTTATCGGAATCGGAACCGAGCGCGACAGCCTGGGCAGATACAATTCACCCTTCTTCATCGCATTAACCGCATGGACCAAGGCCAAATTCCGTACCCCGGCACAGTTGGCCTCAGAAAGCCTGCCCTTAACATAATTGCCTACATACTCCTGCCCGCTTACCCTGATATGCCCCTCAGTTGGGCTGCCGCCGACCAACAGCCCGCGAATCTCCTGACTGACCACCATAGCCTCCAGGATTGACCTCGGCCGCCGGTCCAAATTCACATACAGACAGGAATTGTCCCTCTCCGCCCCTGCCTTCCCGTTTCGGGTCGCCAACAGCAGCACCTCGGCCGTACTCGTATCAGCAGAAAATGCCGTCTTACCATCATTGGCAATCGTCAATACCACCAAGTCCCTGTAATGCCTGGCAAGCAGCTGGCGGGCACTCCTCCAGGACCGACCTGACAGGAAGGCGGCAGGCAGGACCATGGCCATGATGCCGGTCTGCCGTTTGATCTTCTTGTGCGCCACATCAATGAAATTTGAAGCCAACCCCGCATTGCCGTTGCCGGCAAAATCCGGCTGACGCATCACCTTTAGTCGGGAAGACATAAGCCGCTGCTCATCCGCGGGCGTGTCAAATCCGGCAAAAGACGGCACCGGAATCCCGATCTTGGCCCCTTCATGTCCCGTCGGACGGGTAAACGGCGGATTCATGATCACAAAATCAAACGACTCATGCGGAATCTCCACCGATTGAGCTTCTGCCCCTGAACCGGACAATGTCTGCTGACCCGTACCAAAAATGGGCACGGTCTGGTCATCCTCCATCAGGTCAAGAGCACCCAGCGCGACACCGCGCCCGGTATCTTCCGGCTGTCGCCCATAGGGCAGCGTGATGATTGCGGTCCGCCTGAATGGAACCGTTGGATGCGCGCCGGACAGGATTGACGCGGTCAGATGCGTTGCCGCTGGCATGATGTCTGACCCCACCAGCACATGCTCAATCATTTCGGCGTGTATGGACGCGTCATCTCCGCCCGCTCTGCGATGCGCCCGCTGAATGGCCGTGTATGCGGCATTCAACAATGTGCCCGTTCCGCAGGCAAAGTCCGCCACCCGCAAGCGGGTAACCGCCTCCGCGTCAGTCCAGTCCACTTGCAAACGGGATACGGCAAGGCCGGACAGCAAGGCCGCCGAACTGGGCAAGGTGTAATAGGTTGCCAGCAGCTTGCGGTCCGTAATCAGACGCTGAAACATTCGCCCGGACAGGTCATGCTGACTGTTTGCCCCCAATTTGTCCAGATAAGCGGCCACATCATGCAACAGCGTCAGGATGCCATCCGCTGTGCGATCCCGAATGGGGGCCAGTATATCTGAGGCCACCTTGAAAACCGGCCAGTAGTTGATATCGTGCAGGATGTGCCGCCACACGCGCTGAACCCGGGATTTCGAAATCTCGCCATCCCATCCGCGCAACTCACCTATCGGATCAATGCCGTGCGTGCCCGCCACGGCATGATGAAATGTCATCGCATTAGCCACAATAGCCATGGCCATCCGAATGGTCTGCTCGCTGTCCTGCTGACATAATATGGCCGCAATCTTCCTCGGCGCATCCGGGTAGTCTCCGGCTTCCCTGCGCAGACGATGGGTCGCCTGGATGATACCTGTCTCCAGTCGCTCTATGCCCTCCCTGACCCGGTTCTCAGAAAGCGCAGCGAGCTCAATGCAATTCGCCAGGTCGTCGATCCCGCCGGTGATCCAGCCCAAGGCCGGAAAACGAGTGTAGATCAGAGGCGTACCGGAATAAACACAGTAACGATACGCTGCTAGGTTGATCTCCTGTTCCAGTCTGCTCTGGGATACCGTGCGCAGGCCGGATGGCAGCTGAACCGCGATCACCTGCTCAACGACATCCGCCGTCGCGCGCAGCGAAACACCCAAACGGCTCAGCGCATCGTCTTCTACGGTCGAGGCCGGGGCATACTCCGTCTCAATGATCACGACCTGACCGGACGGATCCGGCACAACAATGTCCGGGCGTTTGGATACATCCCCCAACAGAACATCGGTCTGCTCGCCGCTGAGATTCCGCCAGCGCGGATGCTTGGCGCGCAGTACGCGGGCCAACTCAACGTTCAGGCCACCTTCCTGCGTTCTCGCCATATCGTATGACTGACTCCCGGCGCAATATACTGCGAAGCGGCCAAACTGCTCAAGCCGCAAGGGACCACTTGCATGACGTACTGAAGTCCAAACTGCCCATTTTGGGCACCGCAGGTACGTTATGGCCATACAGGCCCGAACCAATCCGCACAGATTGCCGTAATCTGCCCCGGATGAGCGTACAACAGACTCAAAGAATCCAAGTCACCAATATGGATATTCCTCTCCGCACCATAGGCGCACAACCTGGGGCCGTCAGGTACCTGGCCGGACCACTGGGGCTTGTGCTGCTGGTAGGTTTGCTGACCCCCGCTGCAACACTGGGACAGCCGCAGGTCAGCCTCGAAATCGCCTTCCCGGAGCTGCGCTTTGTGCGCCCGGTGGATCTGCAGCATCGCCATCATCAGATCTATGTGGTAGAACAGTCAGGACGCATCTGGACGTTCGCCAATGATCCGCAGAGCACCGAACGGCAGGTGTTTCTGGACATACGTTCTCGTGTCAGCAACCGTGGCAACGAAGAGGGACTGCTCGGTCTGGCCTTTCACCCGGACCACGAAACCAACGGGCACTTCTTTGTCTACTACTCGGCTTCAAGTCCGCGCCGCAGCGTGTTGGCCCGATACAGCGTGAGCGCCCAGGATACACTGCGGGCCGATCCGACCAGTGAAGAGATTATCCTGACCCTCAGCCAGCCCGCCAGTAATCACAATGGCGGACAGATCGCCTTCGGGCCGGATGGCTACCTGTATATCGCTTTCGGGGATGGCGGCGGTGCTAATGACCCGTTCGGCCACGGCCAGAACAGGACCACCCTGCTCGGCACCATCGCCCGCATTGATGTGGATCAGACACCCTACGGCATCCCGTCTGACAACCCGTTTGCGGGCAGTTCAGTTTATCGCGAAGAGATATACGCCTGGGGATTGCGCAATCCCTGGCGATTCAATATTGATTTCAAGACCGGATATCTGTATGCCGCCGATGTCGGTCAGTCAAGCCGGGAGGAGATCAATATCATCACCCGCGGGGGCAACTACGGCTGGAACATTATGGAAGGCACACGCTGCTTCCGATCTGTCAGTTGTAACCGGACCGGTCTGGAGCTGCCGATCTATGAGTACAACCATCAGAGTGGCGCAGCATCCGTGACCGGTGGCTATGTGTACTACGGACCGCGCGTCCCGGACCTTGGTGGATGGTACGTATTTGCCGACTATGTGGACGGGCGTGTTTGGGGCCTGGTCTACCAGAACGACCGGCTGGAGCAGAGTGCATTACTGTTGGATACGTCCCTGTTGATCAGTTCATTCGGCCGCGATCACCGCGGCGAAGTCTACGCACTCGCCTTTGACGGATTCATATATCGCTTTACCAGTACCGGGGGAGCATTGGGGTTTGAAGAGCATGCGCGGGACTATTCCCTGGTGCAGCATGGAACAGCCGCAGCGATCACCCTGCCGGCCGCCACCGGCGGCACACCGCCGTATTTCTACAGACTCTATCCGGCGGATCTCCCCGCGGGGCTGTCCTTTGATGAGGAGAGCCGACAGATATTGGGCACACCTTCCGACAGCTCTGCCTCCACCTTGTATGATTACCGCGCGTTTGACGCGGGCGGGCGTGAAGGAATTCAGCTGTTCCGCCTTGAGGTAAAAGCTGCCATCGGGACCTCAGCTGCGCAAACGACACCGGCGGCTGAAGCCCTGCGGGTGCACGGCAACTACCCGAATCCGTTCGCGGATCAGACCCGCATTACCTTTGACTTGAGTACGCCTTCTGAAGTGTCGCTGGCCGTGTTGGATATCCGCGGACGCCAGGTGGCGGCGCTGCCGCCGCGGCGATTTGATGCCGGTGCCGGCCACTCACTCCAGCTGCCCACCAATCTGCTCTCCAGCGGGCCCTATCTGGCCCGGATCACGGCCAACTCATCCGACGGAATGATCACCCAAACCATCCCTGTTCTTCGGGTCCGGTGACGCACCTAAAACGAATTGAACCAGGCCCGCGCGCCCAGAATACTGGGCACCGCACAGTCGCCGTGATCAGATTTAGCGGACGGGTCCACCAGTTCAACAGCTCCATCCATCTCCGCAAGCGCAACTTCGGAATTAAGCTTGGGCACCAGCTCATCACCCGCACAATGGTACAGCCGTACGGGGGCCTTCGGTGCCCAGTCGGTGAGATCATTTTCCCGCAGCGCCTGCCGCATCGGATGCGCCGGATCATTCATCAGTGCCGCGGCGACATCCTCCCGAATAATATCAATCGGCACCTGGGGCATCTCCGCATTGATGGCGCGCCCGGAATGCAGCCCGTCAAACAGCGGCGGCAGCGTTGCATCCCACGGAGATCGAAGGTATTCCGACGGATGCTCAAACAGACCGTAGACCTCGTTGTAGGCAAACAGCACATACGGCAGATAGTAGGGATTCGCATACGGCGCACGCTGAATCAGGATCAATTCATACATGGTGCCGCTGAGATCATAAGGACCGGCCATGGGTGCCGAAGCGGTGACGGTGAATTCAGATGCGTATTCCGCCTCCAAGGCCCGATGAGCCGCCATCGTGGCGTATCCCCCTTCAGAGTACCCTGCCAGGAACAGCTCGCCGGAAAGCGACCACTGCCGTGACTGAGCCAAATGCCGGACAGCCCGCAGCATGTCAACAACCGCTGTTCCGGTGGGCTCAGCCAGCAGATACGGGTGTAAGCCGGGAGAATCCCCCAATCCCAGGTAATCCGGCAGCGCTACCAGATAGCCATCTGACGCAAATGCCAGCCCCGGAACGAATTCTCCGGCTTCCCGGGATGGCACATCTTCCCTGATGACAGTCGTACCGTGCTGAAAACTCAGGATGTTCAGCGCGCCAAGTACAGGCATAGGCACCACAACAGCACCTGAGGCCTGCGTAACCCCGCCCTGAGCATCAACGGTCTCATAGGTCAGATGAAAGACATCTGCGCCGTATCGGGCCGCAAAAGGCAGACCGAATGCTTCAATCTGTCCGTTGATGGCCGCAGCCGGGTACTGACCAATCAGCTCAGCCGCGATCACCGCTCCACGCCCGGAAACCGCTGCGGGCTCCTCGGAGGCGGATGGTGTCGTGTCACATCCGGTGACCAAGAGCACCAGGAACAGACCCGTCACTTGCAAACGCATGGAGGTTTCGGTCCAATCTGCTGGCTGAGAATGATTCCGGTTCAGGGTGCGCCTCCGAATCCCCGCCGTATCACATCTTCGGCCAACTTGCCCTGCGGAGAAAAATCCAGCATATTTCGCCTTCGGTCCCGATCACCGGTCCATTTCCACAGAATCGCCCCCTCAAACCAGGGCTCCTCCCGGAAATTCTCAAAAAAGCTCTCGTACAGGCGGGCCTGCAATGGATCATCCGGCGCGACACGTCCAATTTCGTCCCGGGAGGGCCAACGCCAAGGCTTTGCGGCTGCGTCCGGCACATTCCGGTAGCCGATTTCGGTGAACAACACGGGCCTGCCTGTTTCGGTTGCCAACTGCTTCAGATCAGACTTATACTTACGCCAGCCACCGGCCAGTTCCGCCAGCGATGGATCGGGCACATCACTGAGTTCAAAATAGCCCTGAATGCCGATTGCGTCCACATCCTCCCAAAACGTTACATGTTCATACTCGTCCCACCAGTTGGCCGCGTAGGTAAGGTGCCCACTGTAAACCTGTCGCACCTGCCCGATCAGGGCCCTCCAGAACTGCGGGCGTTCCCGCGCAGACCGGGCCAGCTCTGTACCGACAACGAGCATGTAAGCCTTTATTTCCTCGGCCAGAAGCGCATAGTGCATAATGAGCTCCTGATACTGTGACTCCCATTCAAGCCATTCGGCTTCTGAGGTATATCCGATGCTGCTTCGGGACTGGCCTTCGGTACTGTAGCGCCCGAGCCATAAGTGCGGCTTTACGATGATTCCCATCCCGAGGCTGTCAGCCGCCGCCGCCAACTCTCGTGCGCCGCGATCACTCTCGCTGTACCAGCGGGCATCCGGCTGCATGCGGATCACCGGAACATCCGCGTCCCGCTGAAAACCGAACTGCACTAGAGTGATATGGGTCAAGCCCATGGCCCTGAGCGCTGGCAGCATATCCGCTGAGGGCCGGTTGCGGGCATCCAGCGTGACCGAACGCACCTGCCACGCCGTGTGGCCGCCCGCCCCGCTGCAGCCGGCGAGTACCAGTGCCAAAGCTAATGCTCTAAACATGAAAATTTCCTCCTCCCAAATTTATGTAGATTGCAACAAGCAGTACAGCATTATGCACATGACCAGCCGCCGAGATTTTTTTCATCAGATCGGTGTTCCGGCCGCGGCGCTGGCTGGCAGTTCGCTGATCCCGGCGCGCCTTCCGGGTCTGCTGGAACGCATGGCATCGGTGTCACACGATGTGACCGAAGACGAGTCCTTCTGGCTGGAAATACAGCAGGCCTTTACGGTGGACCGCAGCCTCATCAATCTCAACAGCGGCGGTGTCAGCCCGTCTCCGCGCATTGTGCAGGAGGCCATGAAGGGTCACCTGGACTACTCCAATGAAGCGCCGGTCTACACGATGTGGCGCATTCTTGAGCCGCAGCGCGAAGGGGTCCGCCAGCGGCTGGCCCGCTCATTCGGCTGTGATGCCGAGGAAATCGCCCTGGTACGCAATGCCAGTGAGGGTTTGCAGATCTGCCAGTTGGGATTTGATCTGCGGCCCGGCGATGAAGTCCTCACCACAACGCAGGACTATGGCCGCATGATTACCACCTTCAAGCAGCGGGAGCGTCGCGATGGGATTGTGCTGAAACAGTTCCCGGTGCCGATACCGGCGGAGGATCCGGATGAGATCGTCCGACTCTTTGAGTCCAACATCACACCCCGCACCCGCCTGATCCTGATGTGCCACATGATCAATATTACCGGCCAGATCCTGCCGGTCAGGCCGGTGGTGCAGATGGCCCGGCATCGGGGCATCCCGGTCATAGTGGACGGAGCCCATGCGTACGGCCACTTTAACTTCACCCATGCGGACCTGGATTGTGATTACTATGCCTCCAGCCTGCACAAGTGGCTGCTGGCCCCGCACGGTACAGGCCTGTTATATGTGCGCAAAGATAGGATTCCCGGGCTGTGGCCGCTCATGGCCGCGCCGGAGGGCATGGATGATGATATCCGCAAGTACGAGGAAATCGGTACACACCCGGCCGCCAACTATGTGGCCATCGCCGAAGCACTGACCTTTCATCAGGGAATCGGGGCCAGGCGCAAGGAGAATCGCCTGCGATACCTGCGCGACTACTGGGCGAAACCCCTGCTGGAACACGACCGCGTGCGACTCCACACCAGCCTGAAACCCGAGTTCTCGTGCTGTATCGGCACCGTGGAGATCGAGGGCGTTGATACCGCCAAACTGGGGGAACACCTCTGGAGCACCTACCGGATCATCGCTACGCCTATCAAGCATTCGGAATTTGAAGGGCTCCGTGTCACCGCCAACGTATTCACCACGCTGGAGGAACTGGACCGATTCATCGATGCCATGGAACAGGTGATCCGCCACGGACTGCCCGCATCCGCGGCTGGATAACCGGCTATCCGGTCGGCTCCGCCACTTCAACAGCTGACGGAGCGTTCTTGACGTAGGTATCCAGCCACCGGGCGGTTTCCCATAATACATGCAGCACCGATTCGCGTGCGCGGTAGCCGTGACTCTCATGCGGCAGCATCACCAGACGCGCCGTCTTGCCGAGCCCCTTCAAGGCGCTGTAAAACCGCCGGCTCTGCACCGGATATGTGCCCGAATTATTGTCGGCCTCCCCGTGGATCAGCAGGATCGGCTCATTCACCTTGTCGGCATGCATGAAAGGCGACATCGTGTAGTACGTCTCCGGCGACTCCCAGTACAGACGCTGCTCGGCCTGAAAACCGAAAGGCGTAAGCGTGCGGTTGTAGGCTCCGCTCCGTGCGATCCCGGCCGTGAACAGATCCGAGTGCGCCAGGAGATTCGCGGTCATGAACGCCCCGTAGGAATGACCCGCAATGGCCACGCGCTTGGGGTCCAGAATACCGCGACGCGCACCCTCATCAATCACCGCCTGCGCATTGGCGACCAACTGCTCGCGAAATGTATCATTGGGCTCCTGGTCCCCTTCACCAATCACCGGCATGGCCGCCCCGTCCAGAATCGCGTACCCCTGGGTGACATACGGTACGGCACCGGAATAACTGACATACTTGAACCGGTAGGGGCTGCCTATGCGCTGACCGGCGGCCGATGTACTCTTGAATTCACGGGGGTATGCCCACACCAGTCCCGGCAGCGGACCATCCCGTTCCTTGTCATAACCGGGCGGCAGGAAGAGCGTGGCACTCAGGGGTATCCCATCGGCCCGGCTGTACTGAATGTATTCCTTCGTGATCGCGGTAAGCTCGGGGTACGGATGCCTGAAGTCACTCACCCGATCCAAGGTGCCAGCCTCCAGGTCACGCACATAGTAATTCGGAACTTCATCCACGGACTCCCGCTGTGTCAGCAGATGGCCATCGTTGAGAAGAGTGACCGGCCGCTCATAGTAGGGGGCCTCGCTCTGAAAGCGTGTTTCCGTTTCCCGGGTCTCAAGGTCAAGCGTCCGCAAAAACGGGCGATCCCCCTCTGCCGAGGCTCCGGCCCCGGTCAGATACAGCCGGCCATCCTGAATATGCAGTACGCGGCGGCCCCAGGCACCCGGCCGCGTCATCGGACTGCCGGGACTGTTGTATCGGTCCTCGTAGGAATAGTCAAACAGGCTGACAGGGGCTTCCGAAGGCTCCGAGGGGTTCACAATCCACGTGCGTACATGACGCGTGGCCGACCATCTCTCATCAATCAGCGCTAATTCGTCATCACCCCACTGGATGCCCCCATAGCGGAGCGCCAGCTTTGCCAGAGAAATCGGCGAACCCTCAAAGGGGGCCGCCAGCATGAATACCTCATCGCGCAACTCCGCCTCGCGACCCGCGTCGCCTCCATCCAAGGCCTCAGCCCAATACAGGGTGGCCGCGGCATCCGCACGCCAGTTCAGGCTGCGGGGCCCGGTCGCTACCGATCCGAAGGTTGTCGGCACATTCTCGGCCAGCGGCAAGCGCGCGATTTCGCGCACCATGGTGCCTTGGCGGTCATAAACCGTATAGGTCCGCGGGAAGCGGAAGACCGGCACCAGATACGAAAACGGGCGGTGAATGGCCGTCAGCAGAATATACTCACCATCCGGCGATGGACGGGCACCGGTCACCAGACCGGCCGGTCCGATGGCCGTTTCCGTGCCGTCCAGCGCGACCAGCACCGCCGAGGAGGTCATGTAATATTCAAACACCGCCTCGTCGTGCGGATCTGCGAGAAGGTCCTGGTAGGTTCTGGCCGGAGCTTTCAGGCCCTGATTTTCCTGCACGACCGGCCCCAACGGAGCCAGCGGGCGTTCCGGAACGGGGTCCCGGTCCTGAGGCACTGTAAGCACGACCATCGCTTCGCTGTCGGACATCCACGCGTAAGGCAGACCCGCCGCATTATTGACCGCCCAGTCGCCCACGCGTCGGGCCTGAGCTGTAGCCACATCCGCTACATACAGATGAATCCCATCGTCCACGTCCACGGTAAAGGCCAGCCGCGTGCCATCCGGTGAAAAGTTCACATTGCGCGCCTGCCTGTCTTCAGGCCACCCGGAAATGCGCCGTTCCGGCTGATCATCCAGGGTCTTGAGCCCCAGGGCCAGGTACCCCCTTGAGCGGCTGGGTCCGTGGGTGCGCGGATTTATGCGCATGCCAGCCAGTCGGAGCTCCGCTGCAGCGAGGTCCGCAATCGGTGCCAGCCTGGGCGGATGCATCCACAACATCACATCACCCCTCGGGCTGACCCTCACGACAGGCGTAGTCGGCGCATCCACCAGCTGCCCCAGTGGATCGGGAGGGGTCTGGTAGGTCATCTGCGCGTTGGTCCGGAAGGTCAACAGCAGGACCAGGGTCAGAAGCAGGGCAGAGGTTTTCATGAAGGTCACCGTTTGCGTGACCAACAAGATAATAACTGTGCCCTACTCGGATTCGCCGAGAGCTTCGCGCATGATTGCAGCGGTACTGGTCGACTTTTTGGCCAGAGCCTCGGGCGTGCCGGCAAACAGGACGCGCCCGCCCTTGTCCCCACCTTCAGGGCCTAGGTCAATAATGTGGTCGGCTACTTTGATCACATCCGGATTGTGCTCAATCACTACGACCGTATTGCCCTTATCCACCAAGGCCTGCAGCACCTCCAGCAGCTGCCGGATATCTTCGAAATGCAGCCCTGTGGTCGGCTCGTCCAACAGATAAACCGTGTCGCCGCGCCCGGGTCTGGACAGCTCCTTGGACAACTTGACCCGTTGCGCCTCTCCTCCGGAAATCGTCGTTGATGGCTGTCCCAGGCGGACATACCCCAACCCTACCGACTGCAAGGTCTTTACCTTGCGCATGATGTTGGGCACCGGAGCAAAGAACTCGGCCGCCTCATCTACCCGCATGTTCAATACATCCGCAATCGTTTTGCCCTTATACGCGATTTCGAGCGTTTCCGTGTTATACCGCTTCCCATCGCAGGTCTCACAGACGACATACACATCCGGCAGGAAATTCATCTCAAGCCGGACCAGTCCGCCGCCCTTACAGGCTTCACAGCGCCCGCCGATCACATTGAATGAAAACCGCCCCGGCTTGTAGCCGCGCACCTTGGATTCCGGGAGATTGGCAAACAGATTCCGTATTTGCGTGAACAGGGTGATGTAGGTGGCCGGATTGGATCTTGGCGTGCGCCCGATCGGCTTCTGATCAATATCAATGACTTTGGAGACGAATTTCCACCCCAGCAGCTTATCGTGCGACAGCGCTACGCGTTCCGCTTTCCTATTGAGCTTGGTCATCAGCGCCGGGAACAGCGTCTGGTTGATCAGCGAGCTCTTGCCTGAACCGCTCACCCCGGTCACGCACACAAAAAGCCCCAACGGCAGTCGCAGGTCCACATTCTTGAGATTGTGTCCTCTGGCATTAAACAGGCGAAGCCATCGACGGCTTGGTTTACGCCGGGACTCCGGGACGGGTATACAGCGTTCACCCGACAGATATTCGGCTGTTATGCCATTGTGCTGCGCCCCGTTCTGCTCTTTTAACAGCGATGGCTGGCCAGCCCACACGATATGCCCCCCTTTTTCTCCCCCTCCGGGTCCCAGATCCAGGACATAGTCCGCCGCCTCAATCATATCCCGGTCATGTTCAACTACCAGCACGGAGTTTCCCAGATCGCGCAGACTCTGAAGTGACCGGATCAGCTTTCGGTTGTCGCGCGCATGCAGTCCGATCGAGGGCTCATCCAGCACATACAGTACGCCGGTAAGCTGGGTGCCGATCTGGGTGGCCAGCCGGATCCGCTGACTTTCCCCCCCAGAGAGCGTGGCCGACGGGCGGTTCAGTTTGAGATAACCAACCCCCACATCCACCATAAAGGATACGCGCTCCTTTATCTCCTTCAGAATAGGCCCGGCGATGGTGGCCTGGCGCTGGCCGAACTCCACCGTGTCCAGAAATCCCTGCAGCTGAAGCAGATCCATATTGCCCAGATCCGCGATCGTATGATCCCCGATACGATAGGACAACGCCTCCCGATTGAGTCGACCACCGCCACACACCCGGCAGGCCGCATGGCGGCGATACTTGTCAAACTGCTTCTTTTCCCGTTTGGAGGCTACCGCATATTCGTGATCCAGATAGGTGTACACCCCAGAATACATCATACTGAATTTCTGATTCCAGTAGCTGGCCTTAATGACGTAGGAATTGTTCAGATCGCCATCAAGTATGATCCGCAGCGTCTTCTTCGGCAGATCACGGATGGGCGTATCCATGGACCCGCCGTGGTGCGCGACAGCAGCTTTCAATAGGGTCCAGGCATAGGTGTAATCCTGAATCTCGGGCGAGAAACAGAACACGGCCCCCTGATTCAGGGATTTGGATCTGTCCCGGATAACTAGGTCCTCCACCCAGGTTTCAAGCTCTCCCCACCCGACGCATTCCTTGCACCATCCGTAGGGCGAGTTGAACGAGAAAGTGTTCGGCGAGGCCTCTGCATACGAAATCCCCGTGTCGGGGTCGTACAGATGCCGACTGTACACGCGGTCCGGCTTACCTTTGGTCTGCACCAGCAGGACACCATCTCCCAGCTCCAAGGCCGTGTTGACCGTCTGCCGGATGCGGCCCTCATTACCGTCCTGCACGACCAGGCGATCGACGACCACATCAATATTATGCACTTTATACCGCTGCAGCCGCATGCCCGGTGTGACCGTGCGCATCCTGCCGTTGACACGCACTTTGGTGAATCCCAGTGAGCTGATCTTCTCAAACAGCTCACGGTAATGCCCCTTGCGTCCTCTCACCAGCGGAGCCAGCACGCTGAATCGCTGACCCGTCTGCTGCTTAAGCAGATTTTCGGTAATCTCGTCGGGCGACTGCCGAACCAGCGGCCGGCCGGAGGTGGAGGAAAAAGAGGTCGCGGCCCGGGCGTACAGCAGGCGCAGAAAATCATACACCTCCGTGACCGTACCCACCGTGGAACGGGGGTTGCGGGACACCGTCTTCTGCTCAATGGCTATGACCGGGGACAGCCCTTCAATGCGGTCCACATCAGGGCGCTCCAGCATCCCCATGAACTGGCGGGCATAGGAGCTCAGGCTTTCCATATACCGCCGCTGCCCCTCGGCATATATGGTGTCAAAAGCCAGTGAGCTTTTGCCGGACCCCGAAAGCCCTGTGATCACCACGAGCGCATCACGGGGAATATCAACCGTTACATTCTGTAGATTGTGTTCTCTTGCACCCTGAACACTAATCCATTGCTGCTCCATGCATTATTCCTCCAGGTCCGATGCCGGATCCCGGAAGTAAATCTCGGAACTAAACATCTCCTCAATGGCCAATTCCGTAGGCTTCGGCAGCGTCTCATGTTCAATCGAAATCCGTCGCTGGTCCTCCTTGAATTTCGGATCCTCCAGCTCCGGGTCAAACCCCTCAAACTGGGCCAGCTCCGCGCTCAGATCGGATTTCATTTTGGAGGCAACCTGCCGTGACCGCTTCGCAAGAATGGCTACGGTCTCAAACAGGTTACCGGTCTGATTTACGAGCTCGTCTACATCTATGGTCCTGATTGCCATCACCGTGTCCGAATGTCAGTGAACAATTGCCAGCCCCGTTACATGCACAAGTCCTTGAAGAGTTCCCGCCGCCTGATGGCGGTGCTGCTGCTGATGGCAGGCTGTTCTGCCTCTTCTGAGCACGACCGGGATACCACGTCGTGGCCGGAAGT
Organism: Bacteroidota bacterium; assembly: GCA_028873925.1. GTDB lineage: Bacteria > Bacteroidota > Rhodothermia > Rhodothermales > Bin80 > JAPPNA01. The sequence continues at coordinate 15,471 of JAPPNA010000076.1, forward strand.
GCTGCAGTTTCAGTCTGTAGGCTGGGGTCATCATGCGCCGCTTGACTCCATGCGCAACACAACGCGCCGGATCTCCAGCCACGCGGAATGGACGCTGTATCAGGATTCGCTACAGCCGCTGCGACCGTTCCAGCCGGTGGACTTTTCCACGCAGATGCTCATACTGGTGGCCACGCCGGTACCCTCCACAGGTTACGGGCTGCGTGTTGAGACGGTGGAAACGTTCCTTGATACGACTACCGTAACCTACCGCGTGTATGCGCCCGCGCCGGACTGCCTGGTCGCCGATCTGCCCGGGAATGTGTTTGACGTGGTTCGCCTGAACCGCCACGACAATCCAATGCGCTACCTCGAAGAAACGGAGGCGATCAGGTGCTCGGTTCGCTGACCAGGCCGGCTTCTTCGGCAATCCACTGGCGTGCCAGCATCGGATTTTCGATGCGCTGATCCGTCTCAATCAGTCCGTCCCGCAGGCGGATGACCCGGCGCGCATGTTGCGCTACATGTTCCTCGTGGGTCACCACGAGCAGCGTGTTACCCCGGCGGTACAGCAGCTCAAACAGCAGCATGATGTCCTCTCCGGTCTTGGTGTCCAGATTACCCGTCGGTTCGTCGGCGAGCACCAGGGCGGGATTGTTGACCAGCGCGCGAGCAACCGCCACACGCTGGCGCTGCCCGCCGGAGAGTTCATTGGGTTTGTGGGCTACGCGGTCACTCAGACCCACCAGATCAAGCGCGTGGGCCGCCATTTCGCGGCGCCGGCCCCGGCGTTTGCCGGAGTAGATCAGGGGCAGTTCCACATTCTGCAGGCAGTTGGCACGCGGCAGCAGATTGAATGTTTGAAAAACAAAGCCCACTTCCTCGTTGCGCACTTCAGCGAGCTCGTCATCCTCCATCTCACTGACATTGCGTCCGCGAAGGTGATAGGAGCCGGAAGTGGGCGAGTCCAGGCAGCCGACCAGATTCATGAGTGTGGATTTGCCGGACCCTGAAGGACCCATGATCGCCACATACTCATTGGGGAAGATGTCCAGGCTGATGCCATCGAGCGCGTGGACCGACTCGGACCCCATCGGATATATCTTCTTGATATCGCGAAGGGCAATCAGAGCCCGTCCGGTTGTGACTGAACCCATATCAGTCCCGTTCAAACGTGATACTGCCGCGCTGGCGCTCCCGCACCTCGTCGCCGTCGCTCAACGTCCGGCTTACCGCACTGTAGGGTCCCTGGACGACGCGCGTACCAGCTTCAAGACCCGATACTATTTCAATAAAGCGGTCGTCGGCGATCCCTGTTTCAACCTCAACGGCCTCCACCCGTCCGGTTTCGCGCACGGCAAATACCATCTTGCGCAGCTGTTCCCGCTGGCCTGGCTCCCCCGCAGCCGGTCGCTCCAGAGCTACGGCGGTTGTATCGCCTGCCCGGGAGGCCCGCCTGGCACGGGCCCGGCGGATATCGGCAAAGTCGCGCACACTTACACACTGAATGGGGACCGCGACGACCTGCGTCACCGTTTTGGTGAATATATCCACAGTACCGCTCATGCCCGGACGAAAGGCCGGGGAGTCTTCGGCATTCACCGTTTCCCCAATCGGGGTTCCGGAAGTCTGCGCCAGCAGATGTGCTTCCAGATTGTGCGGGTCCAGGATGCGAACCTTAACCGGAAAATTCGTCACCTGCTCCTGGAATGAGCCGCCCTGGAGGCGGGCGGAGTTGGCAATCTCGGTCACCACTCCCTTGAAGGTACGCTCAGGGTACGCATCCACTTCAATCCTGGCTGTGTCACCCAAGGCGACATTAACCACATCATTCTCGCTGACTTCCACTTCAATTTCCATCTGATCCAGACGGGCAATCGTCATGATCGGCGTGCCGGCCTGCAGCTCATTGCCTGTCACGCGTTCGCCCAATTCAATTTCCAGTTTGCTTACGGTACCGTCCATGGGCGCGTACAGCGCGGTTTTGCTGAGCTGCTCTTCCACTTCCTTAAGGCGGGCTTCGGAGCTTTCTACCGCGAACTGGGCCGCCTCAAGTGATGCCTGCGCGATTTCATACTGCGTGTTGGACTGCTCGTAAATCTCCTGGGCGATAACCTCCGCCTCAAAGAGCTGCTTCTGGCGCGCCCGGTCCTGCTCCCGCATCATAAGGTCCGCCCGGCGCTGGGCTTCCTGAGCCTTCGTCTGCGACAGGTTCGCTTCCGCCTGTTCCACCTGGGCCCGATAAAAATCCGGCTTGATCCGCGCCAGGAGCTGATTGCGCCTGATCATCTGCCCTTCCACCACGGGAAGCTCAACGACTTCTCCCGATACATCAGGACTGATGACAATTTCCACTTCCGGCTGTACGCGACCGGAGGCCGTCACGGTCTGGGTTACGGTGCGGACCTGGGCTGTGGTGATTTCCACTTCCTCGCCGTCTTTGTTGCCGCCGATAAATCGCGCCGCCACAATGGCCAGTACCAACAGCAGCACTATGGATGCGATCAATACGAAGATTAAGCGCCGCGTCCGCTTCTTTCGGGCAGCCTTGGACCGTTTAGCCATGTCTCTTGAGATTTCCGTCAGTTAGTTCTGCTCCAGGATGGGCCGGGAGGGATCCAGCACTCCGGTGTAATAGTCAATCAGGCGTTTCCTGATGTAGAATGTGTACCGCGCCCGAACCCGTTCACTGGAAGCCTGAACAAAGTCAGTCTGGGCCTGCGTCAGTTCCACCAAGGTGCCGGCACCGACATTGTACCGCTCCCGGGCCGCCTCCAGAGCCTGCTCCCGGAACAGCAGCTGCTGCTCGGTGACTTCAAGGCTCTTTTCAGCGGTGATATAGTCCAGATAGGCCGACCGTACCTCGACCCCCACCTGCTGCCGCTGGTTTTCCAGGTCCAGTCGGGAGTTTTCGTACTGGACGTAAGCCCGCTGCAGCGTGGAGCTCGTCTGGCGCCGATTGAATACGGGGATGTTAAGGGACAGACTGACGGATTCCGAGCGGTTGTTTTCGAACTGATTGCCGAAATCCACCGGGATTCCGCTGTTGTAACTGGTGGAAGCCGATGCCGATAGGCGCAGGCTCGGCATCCGTGCCGCCTTTACCCGACGCACCCCCTGCCAGGACGCATCAATATTCAGTTCACCTGCGCGAAGATCCGCGCGCCGGCCCAGCGCATCGGTGATCAGGGCATCCAGATTATAGTCACCCGGTGTCAGCGACAGCACCGACTCATCCGGCACCTCAAATACATAGGACCCCAGCGGGTCCAACTGCAGCGTCTGAATGACATTTGCCTCGGCAATCTGGCTCATACGCTCGGCCTCAATGATCGACAGTTCCGCACTCGCGACCGCCGCGCGCTGCTGGTACAAGTCCGACATCGGCCGGCTGCCTGCCCGGACAAACTCTTCAATCTGGCTCAACAGCTGCTGCTGGGCCACCAGGTTCTCCTGCTGCACCAGAATCTGCTCGCGCTGCTCCACATAGTTGAGGAACTGCCCGGCCACGGTAAAGACAATGAACTGGCGTCCGCGCTCCAGATTCAGATCTGAAGCAGTCAGTGACAGCTGACTCTGGCGTAGTGCGGCGACATCCGCAAATCCGTTATAAACCGTAATGCCGGAAGACGCGCCCACATTGAAGCGATCATTGGCGGTGGTGCGCAGCTCACCCACATTGGTGTCAAAGGACAGGCCGTAACTGCGCCCACCGCTGGAGAACATGTTGAAGGTGGGCAGAAAGGCCGCACGCGCGCTGCTGACATCAATCTCAGCGAGCCGTACTGAATTGGACCACTGTCTGATCTGATAATTCTGGTCCAGCGCGATCCGTATCGCATCGTCAAACGTTATGACCTCCGGCTCCTGAGCCGTAGCACTCCGTGCAATCAACAGTACCAGCGCCAGGCCAGCCAGGCGCAGGATAGTCCTGTACAAGGGATTGCCAATAGTCAGATTCATGTTTCAGTCAGGCAGGTTGGGGTGGAGGCGAAAGCATTGCGCCGAAAAACAGGGGCCTTCTGCATCATGAGTCCGGTTTGCATCGGTATGCACTAGGCCTTACGACAAGGTTCACGGAATTGTTACAGTCCTTGCCGCACCGATAACACAGATAACCCGCGCCCTTAGACGCTGAGCGGGCGAAATTGATTTCAACTCCGTTACACCGAGTGAGCCTTGAGTGCCTTGCTTCGGGCTTTCTGACGCAGTTTTCGCAGCGCCTTCTCCTTTATCTGCCGCACCCGTTCGCGCGTCAGATCAAAGCGGAGGCCGATTTCCTCCAGGGTGAGGGGATGCTCACGCCCGATTCCGAAGTACAGGCGGGTGATTTCCGCTTCCCGCTGGCACAGGCTGCTTAAGGCGACATCAATGTCAATCTTAACCGACTCGCTCAGAAGCTGCTCATCAGGTGCCAGCGTCTCCGTACTGGGCAGCACATCCAGGAGCCGGTTGTCATCCTCATCATTAAAGGGCGCATCCATGGATATATGGCGGCCGGTATGCTGGAGCGCCTCGCGCACCTTATCAACACCGATATCCAGCTCTACAGCCAGTTCCTCACGCGTCGGCGGACGCTCATTGATCTGCGCGAGGCGCGCACTGGCCTTGCGCAGTTTGCTGATGGTCCCAATCCGGTTCAGCGGAAGACGAACCACCCGGCCCTGTTCGGCCAGTGCCTGCAGAATCGACTGACGGATCCACCATACCGCGTAGGAGATGAATTTGAAACCACGCGTTTCGTCAAACCGCTTCGCAGCCTTAATCAGCCCGTAGTTGCCCTCATTGATCAGGTCCGTCAGATGCAGCCCCTGGCCCTGATACTTCTTAGCCACGGAAACCACGAATCTGAGGTTTGCCTGCACCAGCTTCGTCAGCGCCTGCATATCCCCCTCCTTGATCTGGCGGGCCAGCTCAGCCTCCTCATCCGGCGTTACCAGATCAATCTGCCCAATTTCCTTCAAATACTGATCCAGCATGCGCTGGCGACGGGGAACGTACATGAACTATCGCGTCAGATGGAAAGGAAGTTTGGAAGTGGCCTCAGCCGCAAGCACGAAAACGTTTACAAATCAAGCGCATGAATTGATCCGTCCTTAAGTGTCCACGGACTGATTTCTGAGGATGAAGAGGCCTTCGCGGCGGCTGGTTACCACAATAATCCCGCTCTTGAAATACGGATAGCTGCTCCAGGTCCCGTTGAAGCCGGACTCGTCGGTACCGTAGGGGGTCGTGTCAAAAAAGCCCACCTCCACCGGATTGTCCGGCGTGGAAATGTCGATCACGCGCAGGCCGCTGGCATTGTTGGTCTGGTACATCAGGTCCCCATGCACATAGAGATTGTGGTCCGTAGCCGAGGTGGGGCCGAAGAATTCCCGCACCATCTGGGGATCCGCCAGATCCCGCACATCCCATACCAGCGTCCGTGTCCGTTCAGCCCTGCCGCTGATCTCATCCAGCTCATCATTCTGGAAGTACCAGCCGTGATCCTCCGAAAGCCATCCCTGATGAACGTATGCAGCATCCGGATATGTTCCGGTGCCTACGGCCACCGGATTGGCCTTATCGGTAACATCGGAAATACTGATCGCCGTTTCATTGGCTCCGATGCAGATTTCGCGACCCTGGTATTCCGCATCCGGGCCGTGATAAATCACGCATTGCGCGTCATGGCTGTAGCCGGTGTTGCGCCGGCCGGTCGTAACGTCGGCAAAGCACCCGGCGAATGCCGGCTGTCGGGGCTCACGCAGATCAATCATGTGCAGACCGCCGCCGCAGGTTTCACCGCCGCCGCTGGCACCCACCGCATAGGCGAACCCGGTCGCCTCATTGATGACAATATTGTGGGCGCTGTGGATCTGATCGTAGTGTGCCGTGGCCGCAAAATTTGTCGGTATCACCTCCAGATCCCGCAACTGGGTCAGATCAAATACCTGCATTCCGTGAGCATCAGCCCCATCGGCGACGATGTAGGCATGATTGCGATAGACTTTGATGTCGCGCCATGTGCTGCCCGGCGACCCATCCGTGCGGGGCAGCGTCCCCAGATACACCGGATTCATCGGATCCGACACATTGATAAACACGGCCCCTTCCAGGTGGCCGACCAGCGCGTATTCAGCTCCGGTCTCCGGGTCGGTCCAACCCCAGACATCGTTGAGACGCACCCCGCGGGCGGCCTCCATGTCAGCCAGTGGCAGAAATGAAAGCAGATCCACCCCGGCGCAGTCATAATCCAGCGCCCGCCCTTGTGCGCATACTTCCGAGGCATCCGCGATGGCCGCCATCGGTTCCGCGGCATTGAACAGCTCCGCCTCCAGCCTCCAGCCATCCCGGTTCTCCAGAACCAGCACGCTGCCTTCTCCATAAGCCATCCTCGGCATACCCACCGCTGCGATGCGTCCATCGGTGACAAATGACCCCCCGATACCCGCTCCGGGCAGGCCTTCCGGCAGCACACTGGCGAGTTCGCCATAGGCGTGCTGATAAATCCGTCCTCGCCCCTGGTCCGCACCCGGGGCACCGATCCACGCGGCATCGTCGGTCAGTTGCACGGCCGCTCCGAATCGTTCAGATTGCTGGCCTGCCGGACGACTCATCGTTGCTGATACCGTCCAGCCCTGCCCCGCATCCGCCTCCAGCAGCACCGCCATCCCGGCAGCCGGTGCTCCAATCAGCAACCGGGAGCCGCGCATGTCGACTGCGGACCCGAAACCGGACTGCACACCGTAATCCGCACCCGTGAGCTCCGCATCCGATGCCCAAGCCCCGTCCGCATACCGGTATGTGGATACCCCGTTGCCTCTGGCAGTACCCACAGCCAGCCGATCACCATCCAAGGCTAACGACATCCCGAACGCTTCACGACTCCGCGGGGCCTCAAGAACCGCTTCCAGCTGCCAGCCCTCGTCCTGTTTGTACACCCGGACCACACCCGAATTACCCTCCTCCAGACCGGATCCGACAGCCAGTCGATCCCCGCTCAATGCCAGCGCGGTCGCAGTATGCTGCAGATGCCCGGTCATTACAAACGTATCGCTGTCGGACACCCGCTCATAGGTAATCACCTCGCTCCCGCTGCCGATGGCCAACATGGAGCCTTCAAAGGTTACGGCGTACCCGAATCCATCGTCCACATACGCGTCCGGGGCCTGCAGCATGCCGGACGAAGTCCAGCCCCCCTCAGCATTCCTGGCATAGATATGCACTGTGCCGGGATGTTTGAATCCGCCCGGTTCTCCGGTCAGAATAAGGTCTGCTCCCAAGCCTACTGACTGGCCGAAACCGGCCATGTCAACGGGTTCCGGCTGGTAGAACGACTGGGCGAGTGCCGGTGTGACCGGCAGCAGCAGCACCAGTAGAATTGTACATGGAATCCGGGTGTTCATCAGGCAAAAAACGATCTGGCGAAGTGGGCCCTACAAGATTCGAACCTGTGACCTCTCGCGTGTGAGGCGAGCGCTCTAACCACTGAGCTAAGGGCCCGCAATTTTATTGTCGGATGTGTGCTCCCGTCCAGATACCCGGGCGGCCGTTCTGAAGAAGGAGGGGAATCTGCGCGGCACGGGCCGACGCACGCTCCCATGTGGCGAAACGGCCCGTAAACTCAAGGAAGTCGCTCTGCGCCATACGCAATCTGGTTTCTGTCGGATTCTTCAGCACATGCCTGCGCACCCTCAGTTTTCTTAGAGGGTAAAAGCAGCAAATGTCTAATTCCTGTGAATGTTTCCCGCCTCCGGTTTAATCAGCACAGCATTAAGCATCAGGGTCATGATGAGTCGCGGACTGCGCTGACTGCCTCCCTTCAGCTCAGCCTCGGCGCTCAGCAACGCATTGAGCACCCGTGTGAGCTCGGCAGGCTGCCAGTGGCGCAGGGCCCGCAGCTGCTTGTCGATAATGAATTTGGGAGTGCCCAGTTCTTTGGCCAGGGCGTACGAGTTTCGCGCGCCTGCATATCCGTGCAGCTTCCAGAGGCGCACGAAATAGGTGGACAGCGTATAGACAATCCGCATGCATTCCCCCCGCGCATTGGATGCCGCCAACAGCAGCTGCTCACAAATGCGGTGCGCGTCTTCATAGCGGCGGTACGCCAGCGCATCCTGCAGCTCAAAAATGTTGATTTCCCGGGTCTGACCGCTGGCCTGCACAATGTCGTCGCGGGTTATCACCCGACGGTCTCCGACATAGGCCTGCAGTTTGGCGAATTCATTGGCCAGGTCAGACATTGAATTGCCCACAAACTCCACCAGGGTCTGCGCCGCCCCATCAGCCAGCTCACAGCCTGCCTGTCGGGCCATCTTATTGACAAAGACGGGGAGGCGATGCCGTTTCAGCGGCTCGAAGTGTGCGCAGGCGGCACTGTGCCGCAGGGTCCTGTAGGGGTCCGTATTGAACCTGGGCTTACCGTTGCACAGCAGGAGGACCACCGCCTGGGGATTCGGCTTTTTGGCATAGGCCGCAAATCGGCGGTTATTGCTGAGCTTTTCAAACTGCCGCACGATTACAACACGCCGCTGTGCCATCATCGGCACCAGCTGACATGTGGCCAGGACGGAATCCGCGTCCGTGTCTTCCCCGTGGACCAAATCCAGATTAAAATCCCGTTCGTGCTCCTGAAGCGCAGACCGGATCAGATATCGCTGTATGCGACCAGGCAGAAAGGACTCCGTGCCGTAAATCAGATACAGAGGCTTGAATTCGTGGCGCGTGAAGGACCGCACCAGATCCTGATACAGATCGAGCGCGTCCTTGGTGCTTTTTCGCGCGGCCATTATGCGCTGCACTGTTTAGCAATGGCTTGCAGCTGGACGGTATCATGCTGCACGGTCCGGTGCAGGAGCCTGCATAATTCCTCCAACTGCGGCTGCGCCAGTTCACCCAGCCCATCGGCTGCTGCCAGCAGGGTGCGCCGGGTCGCCGCTACGCGCCGGAGCACCTCGGGCAGTGCAAGGATATTCCAGTCCGTAACCTCAGCTTCGTCCGGCGTGCCGTTAGCCCCGGCCAGCGCCCGCAGCCGGGGCAGCGTACGGTCGGCATCATGCTCGGCAATCGCCCCGTACCGCTGTCTGACCGTAAGGCCATCCTGAGCATCTATCCGCTCGGATTTGGCCATGCGGGGCAGAACGGATTCCGTGGAGGCCAACTCCAGCAGCAGGTAGGCCAACTGATCCGTCAGTGCCGCACGTAACGTTGCGGCGGACGCGTTATCCATGTTCGTCCGGAGACGATTCCCGTCCGGTCCATGTTTTGCCGGCCGCAATGGGAGGCTCACGGCGCAGGTGGGTGTTGTTCAGCGCCGGCATGGTTGAAGCAGCCAGCTCACGCACATGGCGGCGGTCCTTGAGGCTGTGGAGGTTATTGTCTTCCCGGTGCTGCCAGGGTTCGTCATCCTCCTGCGGATTGCGGTAATCCTCCAGATATTCCAGGCGATCCGTCAGGCGCTCAACCGGCACCAGCAGCTGCTCTAGTCCGAATATGGCTTCCGAGCGCCCCTGGAACGTGAGGTCATATTCCTTTGACATCACGATGGCTTCCTCAGGGCACACTTCTTCGCAGAATCCGCAGTAAATGCACCGCAACATGTTGATTTCAAACCAGGCTGGCTCGCGCTCCTTTGAGCTGCTTGGATCTTCCACCTCACGCGACTGCATTGAAATTGCCATCGGCGGGCAGGCTTTCGCGCAGAGGTTGCAGGATACGCAACGCGGCTTGCCTTCTTCCTCCACCAGCACCGGCCGCCCCCGATAGGAATCCGGCGGATTCCACAGTTCGTCGGGGTATTCCGTCGTGTACTGGGGTTCCTTTACGAGCTTGCGAAAGCTGTATCCGAGCCCCTTGAAAATCTCCGGCAAGTAAAGCCGCTCCCAGAAACTGAGGTCCCTCTCATTGTCCGACTTGGTATTCCTGGGTACTCCGGGCATAGGGGTGGGCGGAATGAATGCAACCCGTGGAAAGAACTTGAAACGGTATTGTTCCGCTTTGGCGGGACTAATCCGGTTCCTGCGATTTTTTTCTGAACCGCAGACGTACCGGCACACCGGTAAAGTCAAAGGCCGCGCGGAGCCTGTTTTCGAGGTACCGCACATAGGATTCGTGTACGCCCTGCGGATGATTGCAGAAGAACGTAAAGACCGGTGGTGCGGTGGACGTTTGCGTGACGTACTTGATCTGCACATGGCGGTTGCGCCAGGTCGGGGGGTAGTGCTGCTGAACTGCCATCTGCAACACCCGGTTAAGCGACGCAGTGGCAATGCGGCTGTGTCGCACCTGCTCGATCTTGAGACTCATGTCCAGAATCCGGTAGATCCGCTGGCGTGTGAGCGCGGATACAAACACTACAGGCACATAATCCAGCGTGCGCAGCCGGTTCCGGATTGCCCTTTCGCGGTCCCGAGCGGTGTTGGTTTCCTTTTCGATCAGATCCCACTTATTTACCGCCAGAATAAGGCCTTTGTACCGGGCCTCTGCCTGTTTGAGCACGGCAATGTCCTGCGCCTCCAGCCGCTGGGTCGCATCAATGAGCAGCACCGCGACATCACATTCGCGCACGGCCTTTTCGGTGCGCAGTGTGGCATAGAACTCCACATTTTCCTTAACGCGGGTACGGCGGCGCAGCCCGGCGGTGTCCACCAGCACCAGCGGCTGCTGCCGGTACGTAAGGGGCGTGTCCACCGCGTCCCGCGTTGTGCCCCCGATCTCGGTTACGATAGCGCGCGCCGAGTTCAGCAGCGCATTGGTCAGCAGGGACTTGCCGACATTCGGACGGCCGATCAGTGCGATACGCAGCCCGGCAGGTCGCTGTGCCGGGTCATCCGGCGGCAGGGCCGCCACCAGCGCATCCAGAAGTTCGCCTGTCCCCATGCCGTTGGTGCCGCTGATGGGAAACACCTCCTTCAGGCCGAGTTTGTACATCCCGGCCGCCTGCCAGCGCCGCTGAACATTATCGCTCTTATTGGCCAGCACCATCACCGGTCGGGGACCCCGCTGCAGGTGCCGTGCCAGCTCCAGGTCCACATCCGTAATGCCGGTCGTTACATCGGTAACCAGCAGGATTACATCCGCCTCCTCCAGCGCCAGCTCCACCTGCTCGCGAATGGCTTTTTCGAAGCGCTCGGCACTGCGCGGTACAAATCCTCCGGTATCCACCAGCCGAAACGTCCGTCCGTTCCACTCCACCTCGCCGAACAGTCGATCCCTCGTAACGCCCGGCGCATCATGAACAATGGCCTCGCGGGTTTCTGTGAGCCGGTTAAACAGGGTCGATTTGCCCACATTGGGACGCCCGACCAGTGCGGCAAGCGGCATGTCACAGGCGCTCCTTGTACTCCAGGTACATTGAGCGAAACAGCATGTAGGAGGTCCGGGCAGTTTCGCGCGTGAACCAGAAATTCACGCCAGCCCCGACCGCAGCACCCGCCAGCGGCACCGCCTGCAGGAGTTTGCGCCCGACCAGATTCTTGGCAATCTCCCGCGGAAGATGGCGGCTCTGATTGGCAATGGTGCCCCGTACTCGTCCTCTGTAGGAGGACATGCCGCCCGCCAGCGCAGCCGCGAGAATACTGATTTCGCGTACCGCATTCGCCCGTGCCTCCCGCGAATTCGCGGCCGCCGCGTTGTAAATCGCCAGCACGATCGGACTGTATTCGGGGCTCGTCATGGGGAAACCGTAGGCGGCACCGATACGCTGGATCAGATGCAGATTGATGACAAACAGCAGCGGGATATCCGCCGCAATAAAGACCCCTCCGCCGAGACCTGTCCCGCCCCCGCTGAGGGCGGCCAGCATCACATTCCGCGAAAAGAGTCCCTGCGCCATAGGGTCCAAATCCTCCAGGGCCTGGTTGCGCAGATCTTCAACTTGGGAAACTTCCATCTGCCGCTTCTGGGCCTCATTGAGGATGCCTTCCAGATCCACCGCCCATTTGCCCGCATCATTGAGACGGCTCAGGAAAACGTCCACTGCCTCATTCATCTGATCTACCACAGTTTCAGGGACACCCTGCTCCACCACCCAATCCACCGGACGCATCAGCCAGTCCATAGCCTGCGCCAGAACGGATCCGTCTCCCCGCAGCCAGGCATCCACTTCGCGGCGGGCCGATTTTTCGTAACTGTTTAATCGCATCTCACCCGGGTTTTCACATGGTACGCAGCGCAGCGCGTCAGGGTGCACTGCCCGCCGAAAGAAGAAGCCAGCCCAGCAGACCGACCCCGACACAATAGTATGCGAAGTAATGCAGGCGGCCCCGGCGCACGAAATTAAGTACCACCCGAATGGCCAGCACACCGGAGGCATACGCCACGGCTGTTCCCACCAGTACATGCACCCAGTCAACGGCTGCCACTTGGGCGGTCATATCGGTCACCTTGAGCAGCGCCGCGCCCGCGATGGGCGGCAACACCATCAGAAAGGAAAAATCCGCCGCCGCCTCCGGATCGACCCGAAGGTAAAGCCCTGTGCAGATGGTGGCTCCAGAACGTGATATGCCGGGCAGCAGTGCGGCGACCTGTGCCACGCCGGTCAGCAGCGCGGTCCACGCGGAGGTCGCACGCTGCCCTGTCGGTGCCAGCCGCGTAAGCCATAACAGCCCCCCGGTAACCAGCAGCATCGCGCACGCCAGGCGGGGTTTCATGAAGGCTGCTTCAAACATGTCGCCCAGCAGCACATAAGCCAGTCCTACGGGCACGCATGAGAGTGCAATCTGCCAGCCGAGACGCACTTCGGGATCCGTCCGATTGGCCGCATGCGGAAGCGAGCGAACCATCTGTCCTACAAGCGTCCCGATTCTGGCATGGTATACGGTGATGATGCTTCCTGCCGTACCCAGGTGCAGCATAACCTCAAAGGCCACATCATCGGTCAGTGCAATGCCCAGCAAATGCTGTCCCAGCACCAGGTGACCGGACGAAGATACCGGTAGAAACTCCGTCAATCCCTGGACGAGTCCGAGGATAATGGCCTGCCACCAGGTCATCGGCAGTTCAGTGGGTTGCGCACTTTCAAGATACTTACGGCAAACCCGGTTCAACCAGCAACACCTCCATTTCGCGCATTACGACCATAGCTCCGGGAGCGCCGCCTTTGGCCTTGCGCACATACTTGCGCGGGGTCACAATGACCGCCGCGATCGCACTTCCACGGGCTTTGCTGTGCCACGCGGCTATCGCGGCGGCCTGTTCCACCAGGTGCGCGGGGGGCTTGTCCTGGCGACCCGGCAGGCGCAGCACCGCATGGGCACCGCTGACACCACGGGCATGGAGCCACAAGTCGAACGGACGGGCGTGCCGCGTGGTGAGCAGTTCACTTTCCTTTGCGTTCCGACCCACCCGGAGTTCATACCCGCCGTCCAGGTCGTAGCGCCTGAACAGGGTACGGGGGCCCGAGGCTGAAGCCCTCATCGGGGCCAAATCGCGATCCAGTACCTTCAGCTCTTTCATCGTACGAACCGCCTGTAACCTGCCAAGATTTGCCTGGAGCTGCTTCAGCCTGCGTTCCTCACGGGCCACCCGTGCGTCCAGGTGTTTGCGATGCCGGCGGGCGTTGCGGGCTCGTTCGTAGTACTTTTCCGCATTCTCCAGCGAGCTCAGCGCGGGGTTCAGCGGGATTTGAACGGGAGTGCCGCCTTGGAAGAGATCCGCCAGCTCCATTCGGCCGGCACCGGGTGGTTGCGGTGGCGCGGCCATCAGCAGATCACCGTACCGCTGCGACTGCCGATCTTCGACCATCTGCAGTCTGCGCAGTCGGTCCACCGAGCGGTGGGCCTTCCCCAGTGCGGCCATCAGTGCCTTCCTGCGGGGTTCATAGGCCTCCTGGAACGCCCGCTGCGCCAAGGCCTGCTGCGCATACGCGCGCACCGCCGTATCCGTGTCGGCAAACTCCTCCGCAGGCGAATCCGCGCGGGTCACCATCGGGCACAGGGCGAGAGCGAGAGGGTTTCGGTAAATGCGCGGGCAGGGATCCAGGAGGCATCGGTGCAGTTCAGAGGCCGCCTCATACAGGCGCAGGGCACCCTCGCTGCTGTGCGTTTCCCCAGGCTCCACGCCGGATCTGTGCAGTGCCTCGGCGGCCAACGTACGATCAAAAAAGGGCATAACCGCGGATAGTGCCTTAACCGCTGACATGCCTTGGCGCGTCGCCCACCGCTCCAGGAATTGTTGGGGCGACTCCGGCATCGCCGCCGGGCGCGGGTCGGGCGGCGATCCTTTCAGGCGGGTCTGGAATCGTCCGACCGGTGTTCCGTCGGCATCCATCAGGAATACATTGGCTCGCGGGCCAAAGAGGTACGCCTCCAGTCTCAGGTTGCCCGTCGTGTCAATCTGCAGAATCCGTTCGCCTTCCACGATGCGAACCCGGGTGATTTCCTGTCCGCTCAGCTGCCTAAACACCGCCCGTTGATTGCGTCGGGCCCGACCGCAACCCGGCTTGACAAAAGCACCCAATAGCGGACCGTGCGTCAGAAAGGTCAGCGTGCACCACTGCGGGGCCGCACTCAGCGCGACGCTGAGCTCTCCCGCTGCCTGTGTCCAGGCACTGTGTACCACCCGTCCGCTGAGCAATCCCTGCCATTCGCGCGCCAGTGCATTGAGTACATAATAGCTGTTCAGCATGACGCTGCGCCTGCAGCAGGCGTGAAGCCTTCAAAGCAAATCAGCTGGCCATCGTGACGCCATGGGTTAGCAGCCCAAACCGCCTGCAGCATTCCCGAACAGCCGCGCGGCCTTACCGGATTTGGGATGCACCAAGGCAAAGTCCGACACTCTCTTCACCGCTAAGCTCCCGTAATTGACGCTGCACCCTCAGCGGCATCAAACGAACCTATCTAAGACTGTTCCTGCCGGGAAGCTGCCGACACATTTGATTCAGTCCGGATCAGAAAGTTTCGGACACCAGTGGTGCTCCCTTACCGGGCCGTATCATGCCCGGCCCGATTCAGCTCAGCAGACCGCCGCCGACAGTTCCGGCAGCACCGAATCCGGATCGCCCACAGTCAGCGGGCACATTCTGCAGGAACTCAGGGCAGTCACCACTGCAGCCGGTAGCCAAGCATCAACCTGTTAACATCAAAGAGGTCCAGCGTGCTGAATTCAGCAAAGAATCTGGACGTTCCCCATACGTAAAACTCCGTGCCCACCAGCAGATTCAGCACGAGTTCAAACTCCGAGAAGCTCTTGTCAACAAAAAAGCCTATCCCCGGACCCCCGTAGAAATCCAGAGGTCCCACGCTGCGGATATCCCAGGCGGCGTTGCCCAGTACGGCGATGGACACCTGATCGGAAATCCCCAGGCCAACCTCCGGCAAAACCCGAAATCCGAGCCTCGAAAAGCGGACATCTCCGCGAACACCCAGCAGGAACTGGGATTCACCGCCCATGCGAAGACCCAGATGAGGCTGCAGCGCCGCCAAGCGCGGCTTGCCGAACGTACCAAGAATCCCCCGCCGCTCGGTGGTGTCCGCAGGCGCAGGTACCGTTACCGCCAAATCGCGCTCACGCATCCTGTCCATCTCCCGGGTAATGTGACGCTCCATGCGTGCCTCCATTTGTCTCAGGGTCTCGGCCAGCTCCGACGCGGTAAAGGCCTCCTGTTCCGGCAGCGCACCGGTGACCCGACTTACGATCTCTTCAACCTGCTCCGGGGTAAGCAAGCGGACCTGGGCAGCCGAGTCAGCTGGTGCCCCTTCAGGAGTCGGCGACACTTCCCGGGCTGTCGTTTCTTCGTCCGTCACCACGGGAGGTGGCGCGTAGGGTGCCGCGGCCGGTGAGTCACCGAATCGAATATAAATTTCGCCTGTTTCGGGAACCGGGATCGTTACGGTTTGGCCGGATACGTTACTTCTCGGGCTCACCAGAGCAACCGTTGAGTCGTCCGTAACGACCTGGATGCGACTTGGGACTGCCGGAGTTCCGTTTGTTGCAGCGACCGCTATCGGTGTCGCACGGTCGGAGGCCAACGAGTCCAAACTCGCCCGTACTTGAGCGAGCTCAGCATTTATGGCTTCAACATGTGCCTGAACCTCCGCACGCTCGGCGGCCAACTGATTTTCCAACGGATGTCTGCGGCCGCCCATGCTGAATTTGACCCCAAATGTGTACATCAGACTACCGACGATCTGGCCGGGGTCGCTGAAGGTCTCTTCGGCAAAGGTGCTCATCAGCACGCTCCGTACGCTGCCGTTAAGCCGCAAGGCAGCACCCAAACCCAAATCGAGCCCCACGCCGCCGGTGGCAAAATTCCGGCCTGCAATCGGGAATCCGTATCGGTCAGTGAAGCCGGCCCCCCGGCCCGCATTCATATATCCGACACCCATCAGAACAAACGGCATAATGTCGCGTCCGGGATTGAAGCGGATGTCCACCTCGCCTCCGAAAAATTCAACCCCACCAAATTCCTCCGGCAGACCCCCTTCAAACACGCTGTCCTGATTCGTATCGCGCCAGTAAAAGCCGCGCAGGCCGACATTCGGCCCCAAGTCAAAGCCGGCGGAAATCCCGGCCAATACGCTGGATTCTGGAAATCCCAACGCTTCATTGAAGTCAATTTCCCCGTAGAGCGTCTCCACGGCGAAATGCAGCCCGCGCCGGTACAACCGGGAGGGCTGTGCCCAATTCGCGGAACCTATCACACCACGCTCATTATCGCCGAAGATCAGCTTCAGCGACGCGGACAGCGTTCGCATGCCTGAGTCCTCCCATCTGTAGAGTCCGTCCCTATGCCCCGTCTGGGGGCTCATGCCGCTTCTCCGCGAAAACATGAAGTCGGGATTGGACTGATAGATGTGTTCTGCGGCAGTCACCGACAGACTCACCCGGTCAAACATATTCAGGGCAAAGCCAAGGCCCGCGCTTCCGTATACGGATTCCGTGGATGCCAGCCAGCTGGGCCTAAATTCAAGGATACCTACGCCTGCGGTGACAAAGGGCACGAGTCGGCCGTGCCACGCATCTATGCGCAGACTGCCGCCATACTGCCGCAAATCTATCTGCCGGGCACCCAACCCGAGTCTGTCCGACCTCCTGCCGGTACCGAAATCTCCGTTCCCGGAACGTGAGAAATCTGTTGCAACAGCATCGCCGTAAAAATAATGGCCGCTCACTTCAACCCGATCGCCAAACCGGAGGCCGATGGCCCCACCGAGAACGTCTCCTTCGGAAAGCCCTGAGTAACCGCTGAAGCTCGCCTGATTGCCGTGTACGGAGAGCGAGTAGCCGACCTGCGCCCAGGCATCGGGACCAACACTGAGTACAGCGCAGACGGAAAACGCAAAAACGAGTCGGCATGCAAACCGGGCTGATTCTCTCAACTGCCTGCCGCTCGTATTAGCCAAGAAATGCATGATGTCCAGTTGTTGTCCATGGGCATTCACCCGGATTCGCCCGCCACCTGCTGAAAATCCCGCTGGTTCCGCATGTGAGGGCACGATGGTGCGTTTACCCCATGCGGCCCCCCGTGATCCACACGCCGCTCATCTTCCAAACACCATGGCCACCTGCTGCTGCGAATTCATCCCGTCTCCGCATCCGGGTTGCGCTGTGCGAGTAAATCCCTTATTCTATACTCCACATGGTTTGGTGAATCGGAACCCTGTTGGATTTTTGGCAAGAATGCAGACCCCATGTTGACTCGCGTTTCCTCCCTGTTCTTGCTGGTCGCCATCTGGGCGGCCACAACCGCCGCACAGAGCCTGCCTACACTGTCAGGGAGTCGCATCACATGTACCCACGGCAAAGCCGGTATGCACGCTTGTCATGAAATCGACATGCTCTCCCGCGTGTCCATGGACGACCTGTATGCCGGTCAGTCCGCGGCGGAACCACTATCCAGAGGCCTTAATGACATATGGGGCTGGACCGATCCCGATTCCAGACGGGAATACGCGCTGGTTGGCCGCATGGATGCCGTTGCCTTCGTGGATGTGACCATCCCGACTGAGCCGGTATATCTCGGGTATCTGCCGAGCCATGATGGTGGGCATTCCTGGTGGCGTGACATGAAGGTGTATAAGGACCACATGTTTGTGGTCGTTGATGGCGGAGGGGTCAATGGCATGCAGGTGTTTGACCTGACCCGACTGCGCAGTTTTGCCGGCCAGCCGGTCCGATTTGAACAGACCGCCCGTTACGGAGAAATCGAGCAGGCCCACAATGTTGCAATTAACGAAGAGACCGGCTTTGCCTATATCGTCGGAACAAGCAGGGGCGGTTGCCCCGGCCTTCATATGGTGGATATCCGAAATCCCCTAGAACCGAAATTCGCAGGCTGCCACAGTCACAGCAACACTGGTCGAAGCGGTCGCGGCTATACGCATGACACCCAGTGCGTCGTCTACCGCGGCCCGGATACGGACTATTACGGCAGGGAGATCTGCTTCAGTTCCAATGAAACAGCGCTCAGCATTATGGATGTGACCGACAAATCCGCTGCCTTTGAGCTTGCTGCCGAAGGACACCCGAATGTGGCGTACGCGCACCAGGGATGGCTCACCGAGGACCATCGGTACTTTGTGATGAACGATGAGGGGGATGAACGTCAGGGACTCACCGATCGTACCCGCATGCTCATCTGGGATGTAACCAAACTCGATGAACCCGTCATAGACACGGAGTTTCTGGGTCAGACGCATACGCCTGACCACAACCTGTACGCGCGCGCCGGCTATATTTTCGCGTCGAATTATACCAGCGGCCTGCGTGTATTTGACCTCAGTAATCCGAGTGCTCCCGTGGAGGTAGCCTACTTTGACACCCATCCGGCCACGGATGACTTGAGTTTCAATGGCACTTGGAGCGTCTATCCTTTCTTCGCCAGCGGCACGATAATCGTCAATAGCCATCCGGACGGACTCTTGGTTCTGGATCCTACCAGCCTGAACCTTACACGGGTTTCGGTAGCGGCAGACCATGAACTTCCCACCGCACTGACGCTCTCGCATGCGTGGCCGAACCCCTTTAATCCCAGTACCACCCTTGCGGTGTCACTGCCCGAAGCGGCGAACCTTTCGGTCGCAGCCTATGATCTGCTTGGACGCCGTGTGTCCAGTCTTCACAACGGCACACTAGATGCGGGCCGGCACCTGATCGCCTTTGATGCGACTGATCTGCCCGGCGGCACCTATATCATTCAGGCGCGGGCGGGCCAGTCCATGGCTTCCCAACGGGTAACGCTGGTCAAGTAATCGGGATTACAACAGCTTGAGTACCGCGAATCCGGCCGCCAGCGCAACGGCGAAGGCCACCGCCAGGATATTGAAGTAGCGATCGATGAACCGCTTCACGGTAAAGCCAAACTTCCATATCAATCCGCTGACCAGCAGGAAACGGGCGGTACGACTGATGGCGGATGCCAGGACGAACAGGGGGAAATTAATCGCGAAAGCACCCGCGCTCACGGTGAAAAGTTTGTAGGGAACCGGGGTGAATCCGGCCGTGAAAACAATGATAAACCCCCAGGCCTCAAACCTTTCGCCCAACTCGTAGTAGACCGATTCGCTGAAGCCCGGGACGACATCAAAAAAGAATCGCGCCAGTGCTGTGAATTCCTCGCCCGACAGCCAGACAAAGTGGCCCAGCGCGTAGCCGGTCATGCCCCCCAGAAGCGAGCCGGCGCTGCAGACCAGACCAAACCAGAGCGCCCGGGACCGACGGCCCAGCGCCATTGCGATCAGGAGCACATCAGGCGGAACAGGGAAAAACACTGATTCCGCAAAAGCCAGCACGAACAGCGCCAGCAGTCCGTAGGGTGAGTCAGCCCAACTCAGCACCCAGTCGTAGAGATGCCGCAACCAGCTCACTCTTCAAACTCCAAGCCCGCTACACGGCAGAATTCCGCGTCCTGCGCCAGTTCGGGGCACACTTCACAGAACCGCGCTTTGTTTTTCGGATCCAGTGCAATCGCACGGCGCAAGGTGGAAATAAATTCGTCCCACCGGTTCAGCGCCAGCAGCGTACCCGCCAATTGAAACCAGGCGGTCCCGCAATCTGAAGACAGCTCAATCGCACGCGTGTAGGCCTCCTTAGCTTTACGAAATCGGCCGTCCTCAAACAGAAGGTCTGCGTAGTCCATCCACGCGTCATGGCTGTCATCCCAAAGGATAGCCGCCTGCCTGAATGACCGGATGGCCTGTGACTTCCAGCCGGCCATGCGTTCGGCCTCGCCGCGCCGCACCCAGAACTCCGGGCAATCTTCGTCCAGCCGGGTAGCCCGCCGGTGGGCCTCTGCGGACTTGGCGTACTGCCCCTCAAAATACAGTGCAACCCCCAACCCGTGCCACCCTTCCGGTGTTTTCGGGGCTGTTTGGGTCGCCATACGGAAGGCAGCAAGACTCTCGGCACCCTTACCTAACTCCGCGTAGGCCAGCGCCATATTGCAATAGGCAGCCGCCTTCGGTCCATGGGTGTCCAGGATAACCTGATAGCACGCGATGGCCTCATCCAATCGGCCCAATACGGCCAGTGCATTGCCCTTGTTGTACAAGGCCGGCAGCCAGTTCTCATTAATGATCAGTGCCCACTCGTACGACTCCAACGCCTCTTTGTGGCGGCCCAGAATTACCAGTTGAGCGGCTCGGTAGAACCAGGCATCGTAGCTGTAGGCATCAATGTCCAGGTGCCGGTCGTAGGCATCTATGCTGGCCTGACTGTCTCCCAACTTCCCGTAGCAGTACCCGAGCTCACACCATACATCATCGTGATTGGGATCAAGCTCGGCGCATCGCTGCAGCGGGGCCAGGGCCTCCTGACAGTTTTCCTCGCGCAACCAGAGGCAGGCAAGATGGAAATGGCCTTCGCTGTTGTGCGGATCAATACTGAGTGCTTCCTCAAAACGGGCCCGTGCCATCTCGGTATCACCCGCGGAAACCAGTGTGATGCCCACATTGATCAGAGCATCCGGATCAGTAGGATTCAGACTCAGGGCCTCTTGGAAGGCCTCGGACGCTTCCTCCTCCCGGCCAAGGTTGCTTAGCACGACACCGCGTGACACCCAGACTTCCGACATGAAGGAATGCGTTTCCAGCAGCCGGTCTATGGCCGCCAGCGAATCCTCCAGCCGTCCGTTTTCAAAAAAGTGATGCGCCAGTGCTTCCAGTGCCTCTGATTCAAAAAAAGCATCAAAGCCGCGGTGCTCAAAGGTTTCGATCCACTTCCTGAGGCGTTCGGGGTCACGCAGCGGGCCATCAAATTCGTAGTCAAGCATGTGCAGCTCTCCCAACTGGCTTCAGCCGGTTCAACAGGCCATCCTCCATTTACAGAAAATATAACTCACCGCGGTCCGTTTTCAAAATTCCCGTACGGCCTGCTTATACGCCCGAATTCGCCGCACGCTTCATGTGCGGATTCCAGGGGGAACCCCGAGGCTCCCGTCGGGTAAGGCAGAGGTGTGATCCGGTAGTTCCATGCCCACGCTTTCATCCGAAGACCGCCAAGAAGTCCACCGGCGATTTCGCGAATTCATAAAGGAGCGAGGCCTCAGGCAGACCCCGGAACGGTTCCTGGTTCTGGATGCCGTATACGAGGCGGCCCGCCACTTGGATGCTGATGAGCTGTTTATTCACCTGAAGAAGGCACGGCGTTCCATAAGCCGGGGCACGGTATACAATACGCTCAACCTGCTGATGGAGTGTGACCTGGTGATCCGGCATAAATTCGGCCAAAGTCCGGCTAAGTACGAAGCGGCCTATCGCTACTGGCAGCATGACCA
The DNA here is from genome assembly GCA_028873925.1 of Bacteroidota bacterium. Lineage (GTDB taxonomy): Bacteria > Bacteroidota > Rhodothermia > Rhodothermales > Bin80 > JAPPNA01. The sequence continues at coordinate 37,144 of JAPPNA010000076.1, forward strand.
CCTGATCTGTCTGGACTGCCATCATGTGATGGAATTCTGCGACCCCCGCATCCAGAGCATCCAGGAGATGGTTGGTGATATCTACCGCTTTGATATCAAGAGTCACGCGCTGCACCTCTATGGGCACTGCCAGCGCGAGGACTGTCAGAATCGGATGGCTGCTATGGCCTGACCGGGCCCGCTGCCGCAACGGAGACGGGCCGGATGGCCTATTTGGAGCATCACCATTGCCGGATGTAGTGAACGCCGTTCGCCGGTCATCGGCCCGGCTGCGTATCAATCTCGGTCCCGTAAATCGGGGCCGAATTTCCCCGCGGGCAGCCCCCACAAGATCAATTGTATCTCCCGGGCCATTCCGACGCACATTCAGGAACCCCTATCCAGCTCACAATTGAATCCGGTCCCGGCCTGTGGTACGGCCAACACGGCGGGCTGGTCATCAGCATTCGCCGAGGCTGCCGACGGATCAGCTATCCATCCGGCGGAAAGCCACCGATGTGTTGTGTCCGCCGAATCCGAACGCGTTGGACAAAGCCACATTCACCGCGCGGGGCTGCGCCTTGTTGAACGTATAATTCAGATCGCACTCCGGATCAGGCTGTTCAAAATTGATCGTTGGCGGAACCAGGCTGTGGCGGATCGCCAGAATGGTCGCAATCGCCTCCGTTGCGCCGGCGGCTCCCAGCAGGTGGCCGGTCATGCTCTTGGTGGACGAGAGATTCATCGCATAAGCATGTTGGCCGAATACCTGCTTTACCGCCTTGGTCTCGGCGGTATCTCCCAATGGCGTTGAGGTGCCGTGCATGTTCAGATAGTCCACATCCTCGGGCTTGAGGCGGGCATCCAGCAGCAGGTTGCGCATGGCCAGAGCCGCCCCGTAGCCCTCCGGATCCGGGGCGGTAATATGGTTGGCATCCGCGCTCATACCGAGCCCGATAACCTCCGCATAGATCGAGGCACCTCGCGCACGCGCATGCTCAAGTTCCTCAATCACCAGCATCCCGGCTCCCTCGCCCAGTACAAATCCATCCCGGCTCAGATCAAACGGCCGACTGGCCCTCGCGGGATCATCGTTGCGGGTGGACAGCGCCCGCAGGGCGTTGAAGCCACCGATCCCCAATTCACTCACCGCCGCTTCCGATCCGCCGCACAACGCCACATCAGCCAGCCCCCGCTGAAGCATCATAAAGGAGTCCCCGATATTGTTGTTGCCCGTGGCGCAGGCACTTACTACGCAATAGTTGGGGCCGCGGAACTTGTACTTGATCGAAATATGACCGCTAACAATGTCCGGGATCAGCTTCGGTATAAAGAACGGCGACATCCGACGCGGTCCGCTGCGGATATAGGCGGCCGTCTGCTCATGGAATACCTGCATCCCCCCAATCCCGCTGCCCACGATCACCGCGACCCGATCCCTCTGCTCCTGGGACATGGATTCCGGCTTCAGCCCGGAATCCTCAATAGCCTGATCTGCCGCCACCAGCGCATATTGGGCAAACGGGTCCAGCTTACGGGCCTCCTTGCGATCAAAATGATCGAGCGCATCGTAGCCCTTCAGCTGACACGCGAACTTCGTGGCGAAGGCCGATGTGTCAAAATACGTGATGGGTGCAGCTCCGCTGACACCGCTGATGAGCGACTGCCAGTACGATTCAGGCGAAAGCCCCAGCGGAGTAAGCGCCCCGATACCCGTTACGACAACCCGTCGCGGCGATGTCTGCATGTCAATGGGGCAACCAAGGTTTCGCCTATGCCGTCTTCTCCGTCAGAAATGAGATCGCATCGCCGACTGTCTGGATTCGCTCCGCATCCTCGTCCGAAATCGTCACATCGAACTCCTTCTCGAATTCCATGATCAGTTCGACCGTGTCCAGAGAATCAGCGCCCAGATCGTCGGTAAACGACGCTCCAGAGGTGATTTCGTCCTCGGAGACCCCCAGTTTATCCGCGATAATTGCCTTAATCGCGCTTTCCAGATTTGCCATATTGAGTCAGGAAATAGTTGTTGCCCAAAGTTACGATAGACGGGCGCACGGCGCAATTGAGCCGTAGCACTGCGCCCATTGCAGCCTGCTTGAACCCCGCACTTCCAATTGCGTTTCAGCGATTTTTTGCCTGAATGTCCTATCTCTTCACGTCAGAATCCGTATCCGAGGGTCACCCCGACAAAGTGGCCGACCAGATTTCGGATGCCATCCTGGACAATTATCTGGCACGCGACCCGGAAAGTCGCGTGGCCGTTGAGACGCTTGTTACCACCAATACCATCATCCTGGCCGGAGAAGTGGCCTCCCGGGCCGGAGATGTCAATCACGAGGCCGTTGCACGTCAGGTTGTTCGGGAAATCGGCTATACGCTGCCCGATCTCGGGTTTTCTGCGGATTCCGCCGCCTTCCACTCCCACCTGCACGCCCAGAGCCACGATATCGGGCGCGGCGTGGATCCGGTACTGCAGAAAAATCAGGGGGCTGGCGATCAGGGGATGATGTTCGGCTATGCATGTCGTGAGTCGGATCTGACCGGCAGCCGGCCCAAGGCCTATATGCCGCTGCCGCTCACCTATGCGCACCGCCTTATGCGGGTACTCGCTGAGATCCGCAAAGAGGAGTCCGTTATGCCCTACCTGCGGCCGGATGCCAAGTGCCAGGTCACGATCGAATATGACGGGCTTGGTCGCACCCCCAGGAGCGTCCATACCATCGTAGTCTCCACGCAGCACGACAGCGCGACCGAGCAGAAAAAGATCAGGCAGGATATCGCCGACATCCTGATCCCGCGGGTGATTGCACCCGCACACAATGGCCGGTACATTCTGCATGTCAACCCGACAGGAAGGTTTGTCATTGGGGGTCCCCACGGCGATACCGGACTGACGGGGCGCAAGATTATCGTTGATACGTACGGCGGGCGCGGAGCGCACGGCGGCGGTGCCTTCAGCGGCAAGGATCCGTCAAAAGTCGACCGATCCGCGGCCTACGCGGCGCGGCATGCCGCCAAGAACGTTGTGGCTGCAGATCTGGCTGATGTGGTGGAAATTCAGGTGGCCTATGCCATCGGCCGGCCCGATCCGGTATCCATATTTGTTGATACCTTCGGCACGGCTAAGCATGGACTGACCGACCACCGCCTCAAGGAAGTGGTTACCCAGGTCTTTGATCTGCGGCCCGCCGCCATCATTGAACGCCTGGATCTGAAACGGCCCATCTATCGGGAAACGGCCATCTACGGTCACTTCGGACATCCGGACCGCCCTTGGGAGCTGCTGGATGCCGTGGACGATCTAAGGGGTGCCGCCGAACGCTAGTATCCAATCCATTCCGATTTCCAATGGACTACGCAAAAGGACAATTCAAGGTTAGGGATCTGGCCGGTGCTGATGAGGGACGCATGCGCATTGAATGGGCTGAAAGCCGCATGCCCGTGCTGATGAAACTGCGCCGGGAATATGCGCCGCTGGCCCCGTTCAAAGGGTACAGAATCGTGGGTTGTCTGCATGTCACCAAAGAGACCGCTGTTCTGGTGGAGACGTTCGCGGCCTGCGGCGCACAGGTGGCCTGGAGCGGCTGCAATCCGCTGTCCACCCATGACCAGGTGGCCGCGGCGCTCGCCCGGGCCGGGATCGAGATTTACGCCTGGTACGGTCAGAATGTAGAGGAATTCTACTGGAGCATTGACCGGACGCTGGATACGTCGCCGCACCTAACGCTGGATGACGGGGCGGACCTCATCTTCACGGTGCACAAGCGATTCCCGCACCTGGCCGACTCCATCATCGGCGGCAGCGAGGAAACCACCACCGGCGTACAGCGCCTGCGTGCGATGGCCGGGGACGGACACCTGCTGTATCCGGTCTATGCGGTCAACGACACCGAAACCAAATGGGACTTTGACAATGTGTACGGTACCGGACAGTCCACCATTGATGGCATCCTGCGGGCCAGCAGCGTGCTTATTGCCGGCAAGAATCTGGTCGTCGCGGGGTACGGCCATTGCGGCCGGGGGGTTGCCATCCGGGCCAAGGGGCTTGGGGCAAATGTGATTGTCACCGAAGTGCGTCCTGCAGCCGCCCTGAAGGCCACCCTGGATGGCATGCGTGTGATGCCGATGGAAGATGCTGCACGACTGGGGGATATCTTTGTTACCGCCACCGGTATGAAAGATGTGATCCGCGGGCGGCACTTTGAGGCCATGAAAGATGGCGCACTGGTCTGCAACACCGGGCACTATGATGTGGAGCTGAACCTCGCAGAACTGGATGGCCTGACCTGCTCCAAGCGCATTATTCGTCCCGACAACTGCGAATACACCCTAGAGGATGGCCGGAAACTGTATGTGCTGGCGGACGGGCGTCTGGTCAATCTGGCCGCGGCCGAAGGACATCCATCAGAGGTGATGGACATGAGTTTTGCCAATCAGTTCATGGCCCACCTGAGGCTCGTACAAACCCATGAGGCCGGAGATCAACTCCCCAATTCCGTCATCGAGCTGCCCGACGAGGTGGATGCCGAAATAGCCCGCCTGAAGCTGGAAACGATGGGGATCCGGATTGATAGACTGACCGAAGAGCAGGTGGCCTATGCCTCCGACTATTCGGCAGGGACATGATCAGGACCAGTCCTGGATATCCTCTTCGGACTTGGCTTTCTCCTTCCAGGCTTCCGCGTCCGGGAGCGGATCGGAGCGCTCAATGATGTTGTAGCCGTCCTCCTGCCACTTCTCCGCCAGATACTGATTCCATTCAATGTAGTGCTCCCACCCCTCAGGCACTTCATCGTCGGGATAAATGGCTTCCACGGGGCATACGGGCACGCACGCATTGCAATCAATACACTCGTCCGGGTGTATCACCAGGAAATTGGGTCCTTCGTAGAAGCAATCCACGGGACAAACCTCAACACAATCCGTGTGCTTGCAGTTGATGCAAGGCTCTGTTACCACATAAGGCATGATTCGCGCGCGCCGGGCAGTTGGAATTGCCTAAATGTACTGTGTTTTGAGCGAATTGATCAATTGAGTGCCGCATGAATTCGACGGATTTTGCCGGGAGCGAACTGATCAGCAGTGCCGCAGCCCTAGATGAGCTGGTGATCCGAATGCGCGGCAGCAGCCGCATTGCGCTGGATACCGAGTTTATGCAGGGTGATCGCTACCGACCCACCCTGGCCCTGATTCAGGTGGCTTTGGAGGATGGATCCGTCCATCTGATCGATCCGCTGGCGGTGCCTGAGCTTAGCGGTCTTGGCCGCATTCTGGCCAGTGACCGGATTGTCAAAGTACTCCACGATCCCATCCAGGATCTGGGTCTGCTGCATCAGACAACCGGAAAGGTTTTCAGGAACATATTTGACACACGCCTGGCCGGGCAACTGCTAAGCCTGGGGGAAGCCGCATCCCTGAGCGACTATGTGCGGTGGCTCACCGGGAGCCCCGTTGAGAAAGGCCCTCAGCGCTCCAACTGGCTGGCCCGGCCTCTTTCGAAATCCCAGTTGCATTATGCCCGCAGCGATGTGATTTTCCTGCTCCGCATGCACCGCCGCATGATTGCGTACGCCCGGGAGACCGGACGGCTCAAATGGCTGGAGGAAGATATGCGGCGCTTTGATGATCCCTCCACCTACCGGATTGCAGATCCTGTCACTCAGATGATGCAATCCAATCGCGCACGAGACCTCAAGCCGCGCAACCGGGCCGTTCTGGTGCAGCTCACCAAGTGGCGCGAAGAGATGGCGGAAAAACTGGATGTTCCCACGCGCCACCTGCTTACCCCCGGACAGCTGCTGTATCTGGCCCAAAAAGCACCCAGAACACCCTGGGCCGTCCGGTCCATCTGTCCGGAAGTTTCTGTGTTCAGCCGCCATATCGCCGACCGGGTAAAGACCGGGCTTTCCATGTCGGACCCGCCCGATGTTAAGATCCCGCCCAAGCGGCGCTTCCTGACCCGGTATCAGCGGCTGTGCTACCGCCAGCTTCGCGATGCCGTTGCCGCCCGGGCGGAACAGCTGGATATACCCGCTATGCACCTGGCCCGTAAGTCAGATCTTGTGGCGCTTGCCCGTCAGATGCCGGATGCGAATCCGTTATGCCTGCGTGGCTGGCGTCTGGAGGCCATCGGTCGCGACCTGCAGCAGATCAGTGGCGGATTTATTCCGCGTCAGCGCGCACCCGGCCCTCGATGACCGGGCCGACGCGCTCAAGAAGATCGCGGAGCCCGGCATAGCCCAAACAATCCTGCGCCTCGTGCCGGTGCATCCATTCCACACGCGTGATCCCCTCTTTGCCCTGCGGAACAAACGAGTTGCTGCCGCTCTGAAACCTGAACCAGTACGTCGTCTTAATATGATACTCGCCTTTGCGTGCGTATCCGTGCATGGTGGCGGCCAGCACCGGGCCGCGCTGCAGCTGCCTGATCCCGGTTTCCTCTCGCACCTCACGCAGCGCGCAATCTTCAAGCGTCTCACCAAGGTCCAGTTTTCCCTTGGGCAGATCCCACAATCCGTTGCGGTGAATCAGCAGCACTTGCATGGTTTTTGGATTGACGACCACACCGCCGGCTGCGGACACCTCTCTGCACGCCAGATACGGATCCGCATTCAGTAAGGCCTCCGGCTGCACCCGGTCAGCCTGCCACAAATCATCGCCAAGGCGGATGAGAGTACGAAGCCGGATCGCATCCACCGCCAGAACGCAGTTGGGAGTCTGCCTGGTGATTGCCGGCATCCGGGCCTGAAGCTGCGCATCCGCAGCACCGCGCTGAGACAGGATGGAAAGCTGGCTAAGCGGTGCGCTATGGAACAAGATCCTCCTTTCAGGTTCACACAGGGACAAATCCGTCATGATGGTCCGTTTGAAGGTCCTGGTGCTGCTGGCTTCGGCTCTGTGGTGCGCGTGCGCAGCCGCCCAGCCGTATTATATGTATATCGCGAACGAGTCAGAGGATACGGTCGTTCTGGTGTCCTTTGACGGGCATGACCTTCAGATTGCGGAAAGAATCCCAGTCGGTAACATGCTGACGGAAATCGAAGGACCCCACGGGCTTACCGTCAGTCCAGACGGCCGATTCTGGTTTGTGTCCATGGCACACGGCCAGCCGTTCGGGAAAATCGTCCGGTATTCCACCATTGATAATCGGAAGACCGGCGAAGTAACCGTGGGGCTGTTTCCGGCATCCATGGCAATTTCCCCGCTCACCGGGCTCCTGCATGTGGTCAATTACAACCTTCACGGTGCACCTGAGCCGAGCAGTGTTTCGGTGGTGGATCCGGATGCCATGACTGAAGTGGCCCGTGTGGAGACCGGCATCATGCCGCATGGGTCACAGTTTACCCCGGATGGATTGGTACACTATTCGGTGGCGATGATGAGTCACGAACTGATTGAACAGGATGGCCTGAAACTGAACATCCGGCGCAGACTGCCACTGGGAGCCGGTGTCAGGCCTACATGGGTGGCGGTTCATCTTGATCGGCCTCAAGCGTATGTCGCCGGCAACGGATCCGATGAGATCCTGATCGTTGACCTGAACGCCTGGCAGGTCACCGAGCGTATCAGTGCGCCGGGTGCACCTTACAACCTGGCGGTAACGCCCGATGGCCGATCCCTTGTCGCGACGCTCAAATCGGCTGGGGCCATCGGCTTCTACGACATTAACACTGCTGCTGAGGATAAGCGCATTGAAAGCGCCGAAGCTCTGCCGCATGGAATTGCGCTTGCACCCGATGGTCGGTATGCCTTTGTGACCTCAGAAAACATCGGACACGCTCCCGGCACGGTAGAGGCCATTGATCTGACCCTTCGGGAGCGTGTGGCCAGGGTGTCAACCGGGCAGCAGGCGGGCGGAATCGTGTTCTGGAAACGATAGATTCCGTGTCCCTTCCCGCTACCCGTTTTATTGATCCGGCCGTACTGGCGCGCCTGTCGTCGATGGAGCTGCTTGCGCGGTCGGTGGTGGAAGGCTTCCTGGCAGGGCTGCATCAAAGCCCGTACAAGGGCTTCTCTGTAGACTTTATGCAATACCGCCCGTATGTGCCGGGAGATGACCTCCAAAGAGTGGACTGGAAGGTCTACGCGCGAACGGATCGATATTTTGTCAAGGAATATCAGGGCGAAACGAATACCCGGGTACATATCGTGCTGGACACCAGCGGATCAATGGGATTCGCCAGCACCGAGGTGAGCAAACTGAAATATGCGTGCTACCTGGCTGCGTCCGTGGCCTATCTGGCCAATCGGCAGCGGGATGCGGCGGGATTAACGTTGTTTGACCGGTCCATAGGGACTTACTGTCCTCCGCGGGTGAGCCGCACCCATCTGCTGACGCTGCTTACCGCGCTCGGACAGGCTGCTGCGGGCACAGCCACCGATCTGGACCGCTCGCTGGGCACGATTGCCGAGCAGCAGCGCAAGCGCGGATTTATTGTGCTGATCAGCGATCTGCTCACCGACAGCGAGGCGGTCGAAAAAACGCTCAGTCTGCTGCGGTATGCCGGTCACAATGTGTTGGTCTTCCAAGTGATGGATCCGATGGAGATCAGTTTTGATTACAAGGATGTGGTGGAATTTCGGGATCTGGAGTCCGGGCGCAGGATGCTGATTGATGCCACAAGTGCCCGTGCCGAGTACCGGCAGCGGTATGCGACGTTTCAGGACCGCCTGAAGAAGGTGTGCGGTCTGCTGCAAGTGGATCGCGCCGTGCTTCGGACGGATCAGCCGCTGGACCGCGCCCTGTTTCATTATCTGTCCGCCCGTTCAAAGCGCAGATTCTGACCTGATCAAGTAAAGTGGGCTTTCTGACTCCCTTGTTTCTGGCCGCGGCTGGGGCCGCCGTGATCCCGGTGATGCTGCACCTGGTGCGGCGAATGCGTGCCCGGGAGGTTCCTTTCAGCTCACTTATGTTTCTCACCGCCACGCCCATTCAGAAGATCCGGCGGCGGCGACTGCAGGATGTACTGCTGATGCTGCTGCGCGCCGCGGTTCTGGTGCTTCTCGCGGCGGTCTTCGCCCGCCCCTACCTACTCCAGGAGGATATCCCGACCGTGTTTGAGCGTCAGCAGGAATCTGTGGTCATTCTGGTGGATGTGTCCTTGAGCATGCAGCATGAAGGGCGGTTTGCTCAGGCATTGGAACTTGCGCAGACGCGACTCACTCAGGGCAACGAGTGGGCCTTGGTCGCATTCAGCCGCGGGGCCGAGCAGCTTACGGCCTTGGGGCGGGATCGGGATCTTCACCGGGATGTCCTGTCCCGATTGGAGTCTTCGTTCGCCTCCACGGATTACTTCCCGGCCCTTAGTCTCGCCGCGGACATTCTTCAGGACGCGCGCTATGCGTCACGCACGATTGTACTGGTGTCCGACTTCCAACAAACCGGATTCAGCGCGGCCATGGACAATCTGGTATTGCCTGAGGGCATTGCATTTGAGCCCATCGCGGTGGGCAGCGGGACCTTGGATAACCGCTACTTTACCGACTTTGCGGCCACCATGCACCGCCGCGGAGAGCTTGTGGCCATCCACCTGGATGCGCGTATTCACCCCGAAGGCGAAGTAACGCTCACGCTTCAGGGTAATGACGAGGCTGTGCAGTACGGCTCTGCGGTCTCCTTCCGACCCGTGACCGACCGGACCGGACCTGTACTGGGACAGTTGTTCGTACGCGATGCCGAGACGCAGGCGGATGATTACCACTACTTCACCTACGATGTCCGTCCACGCCCGGAGGTGGTGATTGTTGATTCCACCGTCCCGCAGCGCACGGCCTTCTTCTTGCGCAGCGCCTTTGAACTGGGGGAGGCCAGTCAGTACCAAGTGGTGGTGCGGCGCGCCCCGGCTCAGTTGAGCGGAGCGGACATGGTCATTGTAGCGGACGCGGCTGCACTCAGCGCGTCAGACATCCGCACGCTGGCTGGTTTTGCCCGGCGGGGCGGATCGGTGGTGCTGGCGTGCAGCAGTTCCGAACTGCCCGGCCCTTCCGCCCTGTTGGGGACTGGCCTTGCCGACGCGCTGATCAGCAATTATGACCTGCAGAGTGCCGCCGCCATTATCGCAGATGTGGACGACCAGCATCCGGCGCTATCTCTGTTTGCGGGCGGGCCGATTCTCAGGCCCCGTATCCGGCAGTATGTGCGGGTTGCCGCCGACTCTTTGGCACAGACGATTGCGACCTACGACACGGGGGATCCGTTTCTGATTGAACGCGCGCTCGGCCGGGGGCGCGTGCTCCTGTTTACCTCCAGTCTGAGCACGGAGTGGACGGATCTTCCGCTGACCGAAGTGTTTGTGCCGCTGCTGTACCGGATCGCGGGATATGCAACCGGGATTTCGGCTGCGCCCCCCGCCTATACGGTGGGCGATGCGGTTTCCATTACCGGTGCGCCGGACGGGGTCTGGGAAGTATCCGATCCTGAAGGAGCCATCTATACGGTAGAGGCGGATTCGGCGGGGCTGGGCTTTTTCCGGCAGGCCGATCTTCCGGGACACTACCGGATTCGGCAGGGACGAACCGGTTTTTCGATTGCCGTCAATGTGGACCCGGGCGAAGCGGACCTCACCGCGCGCGATACTGAGGAAGCCTATGCCGCGGTAACCTACCAGCGTACCGCCTCAGGAGAAACCGAACGCCTGCCGGTGGATCAGGAGCAACAGCAGAACCTTTGGCGTGTATTGCTTATTGCAGTACTTGGGTTGTTTGTGCTTGAATCTGTCCTATCCTCCAGACGCTGAGGCCCGATGCCATCATCAGAAAAGTCCGTAAGCGACCTGCTGCAGCAGGTGCGCTGCCAGTTCAGACTTCGGGCGGCCCGGCAGCATGCTGCACTGGCGTTCCAACAGAGCCCTGCTGCCGGCAAATCTCGGAGCATAGGTCCTCACGGCCGGCCGCACCAAGGGAACCGATGGCTGGTGCGTCAGACGTACGGCCCTGGATGTCATTGAACCCGCCCGGAAAATCATCGACTATTAGCGCGACTCCATGCGCTCCAGCCGGACCCATTGAATTCGCCCACAAGGATCCGAGCGGCATCACGAGAAACACAACCTGCGGGACAGGATCCGAGGCAATATCCCGCACTTCCGACAGCAGGAGCAGGTCCTGGAGCTGAAACGCAGCTCCAGCACAAAGCCCACGCGATCCCTGGACCCTTACCGGACACATGCAGACTCTGTCTGAAGTAGTTCTTGACTGCCCCCCCCCGAATAAAGAGCACCTACTCTGGCCAAAGAACTCAAGACGCTCGGCATCTATACCGAGGTTATAACTCACATCATCGCTAAAGGTCACATTCGGCAGTAGTAGCGCGAGCCCGGAAGCTAACGGGACCACAGAATCGGGCTGTCCCATACCCTCAGCGCGTTCAAGGATGCCTTGGGTTATTTGGTGATCTCAACCTGACGGAGGACAAGTCCCGGCATCTGCTCCATAACCTGCGTTATCACGCCGGATTCCGTCAGGACTACCAGTGGCGTTCTGACTCCTGAATTGCGGGGACTAAACCATGAACCTTGTGACACAATAAACGGAAACTGCGCCTGGCTCACCCGGCGTAGCACCAACGTTTCGTACATCCCCGCTTCCTCTCCCACAATAGGTTCTGCAAGAATGGCTACGACAGGATATTCCTGACATTCAGACTCCGGTGGCAGGTTTGACCATCGGCGCAGCATCGCCACCTGGTCGCCCGAGCAGCCTGTGCCGTCGAGCAGAACAACAACGGCTGAGTCGGGCATCGACCACTCCTGCTCTGCTTTCCCTGTTCGCGGGGCGATCAGGTAGTCAGATGAAATGGTCTGCCCGAGCAACGGGTGCGCGGCTATTGCGCCTTCCTGACGGGCTGGAGTTGTTGGTGAGGCTGCAAAATACAGCCTGGCTCCCGTGAATACTCCCATAACGACCGCAAATGGGATGACGAACCAGAAAGCTCTGTGCGTATGATTACGGATTCGCATCTGAAGGCGGGATAAATTTGTACCGGAGGATTAGAGGATTACCCACATCTCCATCGGACAGAATTTCAGGGTCCGCTTCACGGAAAATATGACCATTAGCGGCCCCCATAGGAATAAATGGGGGGGGGGACTCCCTACCTTTTATACAAGGGATTTCAAAAAAAAGTGGGGCGTAATTTTCGCGAGCTGAACCGTCATTCGGTGCCCGGATTTTGGTGACGCGCGCGGAGGCGTTCAGGCAGCAGTGTTAGCATTTTTTTTACGGTTGACCCGTTGATTTGGGCCGGGTTGAGGGTATCTGGTGCTGCGGTTGGCTGGATTATGTGGTCCGCGGCGGCGGCAGTGTAGCGTGTGAAGATGGTTTGGCTTGGATTTCGCCCTTCACAGGCGCTCAGAGGGCGAGTTTTGGGCGCTGGACGGGTAAAGATGCAGTAAACGTCGTTTCAGCGCCGTTTTGGCGGCCTCAAACAGCCGCAATCCGCCCAAACTGGCGGCGGCCATGCAGAAGCCCAGTCCGCACATTCACCGGATTTTACGCAATAATTCGCCT
>JAPPNA010000013.1 GCA_028873925.1 Bacteroidota bacterium
ATATCGGACGGTTACATGGAGCAGAACCTGCCTCAACGGTCCAACGCGCACCCCCACCAATACGCTCCGCCAGGTCAGGAAGGAGCTTCAATCCTTGGCGCAGATTCCGGGAAATTCCAAATCGTCATGAATAATCCGGGTCAGAGCCGGCCGGAACGCCGTCTGTCGTGGCCGAGGAGACTTTGGATTGGAGCGGTCATAATGCCTCGGATAACCGTAAACCCTGCAACATGAATGCGGGGATGTCCGCTGAGCTGGATCCGGCGCCGGAAGCGGGGTTGCGGGATGTACGGATGCCCACCGAACCCAGAGAAACGGCCGATTCGGCTCGGCGGGAATTCTTGAGTTTTGAGTTTTACTTGCTCAAGCTCACGGAACAGAATCCCCGTACCCATCGAATTCAAAGCTGGCTGCGACAGTCGCAGCTGCCCAGGGAGAAGACGCTGGTCCACTTAGTCGGCGGCCCGCTGTCGGTGCTGAGTGAGCGTCATCAGAGCCGCCTGCTGGAGGGTGACTTTCTGGACCGGCATGAGAATGTGCTGGCGATTGGCCCGCCTTGCACCCGCAAGAACCGTCTGCTTTGCGCATTGGGCCGGGAGATGATCATTCAGCACCGGCGCGTGACCTTCTGCAATTGCGCCGGCGCAACAGCTGCTTTGGGCCAACCGGAGATTACGGCATCGCGGTAGCCCGCGGGTTTCCCCGGGGGCCCGCGCAGATCCGGACATGCGCGCTAACGCATCCGGCTCCTCCCTCGGGTCGCGCTCCCACGCATAACGTTGGAAAGTAGTCCGCTACTCTCAGACGTAACAGGTCCACCTTTACACAGATGGACCAGCTCTGTGTCCGGTCCGCCGATAGCACACAAACCCGGCCCTGGGTCCGGTGCGTGCCAAGGCTTCCTGTTTCCCCTCGGGTGCGCCCCTTCGCTCCACCCACTCCGCCACATGGCCACCCAGGCTTTGTTCGCAGGCTTCATCACTACTAAGAGCGCACCTGACTTCTCTCTGCCGTGCATCCGTTGGGCGGTGTCCCATCGCCTTGTAGAGCCGAATCTTGGTGCTGCTGGCGGCCGCAGGAATCGCATAGTGGCGCTTTGTCGTATTGTCCCGTACCACCGACACCTCTACTTCGCGCAGCTCAGCCAGAATCTGACCCTCGCTCAGCGACGCTTGCCCTGCATGTCGGATGTTGTAATGGCGACGCAGGATGCGCAGCATGGCAAAAGCCGCAAAACAGATGGCAATATGCGCTCTGACCCGGCGTTCCGTCCAGTGGAACACCGGACGAACCGCCATCGTGTGCTTCAGCACCCGAAAGCCCTCTTCTATCTGCCATAATCCCCCATACTGCGCGTACACCTCTTTGCAGGAGGTCTCCTTGAGACTGGTCCACACCCCGTGCAGCCCCTCCAGTTGCCGGTCCTTCTCAATGGCCGCCTCCTTGAGCTGTACCGCGTTGCGGTCCACGCGCAAATAACGGCTCGACCGGCTGGACCCTTTGACCCCGGCCGCCAAGCGCTGTTTGGCTTTCTTGACCGCTTTCTCCCGTTCCTGCGCCTCTTTGGCTGCACGCTTCGGACAATAACGCAAGACCAGCCGCCTACCTCCAATGGATACTTCCGTTACTTTGCGGCCATCCGGGGTCTTATGCCACTTGTGGGATGCGGTGACCTTGGCAAAATCGGCCGCCTTCATCGAACGCAGCCGGGCCGCGACCACATAGTCGTGATCCAGACTGCGCAGCAACGCGATATTATCGGCGCTCAACATCCCGGAATCCGCCACAAACACCACGCGGCCCAGTTCAAAACGCTTTTTCAGGGAAGCTATGGCCGGTTCCAGGGTCTTGACATCCGCCTGTTTGAAAAACTAAGTTCCGCGCGCACCTCCCCCATGCTGCAAAATACGCGGAATTTTGCAGGGCGCGTACTTCCGGGGTTGTCTTGGGGTGTCGGCTACCGGTTATCCATGTCTGCGGTGCGCTCGGTCATGCCTGCTTGCGGACAAACAAGACGGGGTAAAAACGTCCGTTCAAAGGTCATGCTCGTTTATGAGAGTCCCGTGCTGGGCTCTAATGTCTAATGGGGCATAAAGGCCGGGTTGCTATCCTGTACTTTGAGACTTCCATGCTGTGGAGTCTAAGCGGATGCTGGAGCATACCCGGCTACCCGAATCCGCAGGCATCCGTCGCGCAGCGCTATGGCTTGGCCAAGGCTGACGCAACCGCCTCGGGAGCAGGTGGCGAACAAAAGAGTTGCAGGTTGTAGTCTACATTGTTCTTTCAGATGATCCACAGTGCCTCCAGCACTTTGCGCTGGGTGTTGGACGCGCACGCGTTGCATTATGCGTGCGGCGCAGGGAGGCCTCATAAGACAGCGATACCTCGTTGGGTTCGGCAGTACGCTGGCTTGATAGCCAGCATTGGTAGCTGATGGCTTTCAGTGCGCCCAGTCCTGAGGTATTAAGGCGTTGGTGGGCTTACGATTTGCCCCCGCTGTGGCGCTGCAGGATCCTCAGTCGGCAGTAGCTCCACAGCTTCTTCTAATCGGCAAATCGATGCGGGGGTACGCACTGAATACATGCGCCAATGCCGGGCACATGTTCAAACTGGCTGATTTCCGGATAGCGCCTGCCCAATTCCACCATCGCGGCTTTAGCCTTCTGTCGGATAAGGTTAGTGGTAGCTCGTATAGACGCAAAATGATCTCCTGCCGTGCCTTGGAGGGCACCTGCTTGAGGAACCGGTCGCGGTGCGTCTTGGTGAAGACCTCGCTGCCTGCGACTTAAACTACTCCGGCCTGACGGAATTTGGCCTTAATCTGCGTCTTAAGACTTACCGCATCGGCCCGAATAGACAGATACTGCTGACTGGCAAACTTGAAGTTCGCCCGATGCTCAAGATGGGTGTGATAGACCGGCACCAGTTCGCAGCAGCCTGCACAGCTTTAATGGCATCCGAGAGGTCATCCTTTTTGCCACCGCGACTGATGAGCGCGTTATGCCGGGGGTCACAGAAGATGATCTGATCCACATAGGGCCGAAGGGCACCAGCGATCCACCCCGCCAGCGAAGACTCCTCCAGCGCCAGGAATTTGGGCTTGGCCCGAATGGAACGCACCTCGCGAATCAACGCCGCCTCCGAGGTCGCAGACGACCTTGAGCGAATTGACTGACCCCGCGCGTTCATCGCGGCCAGTACGCAGAAGCTGGCGTGAGCGTCCAACCCCAAGTAGAGTTCCTGCTTCATGACTGAAGTTGGTCTGATGAATAATCTGAACGGTACGAAGTACGCGCCCGTTTTTCATTCGGCCTGTATTGCCTTGGAACAGCTCATAGCCCACCGGTAATCCGTCATAGGTCGGCATCAGGGCCAACACCACCTGGACGCGGTTGTGCTTGCCACTGTAGCCTTATCTTGCGCAGATCGTCCGCCTTATCCGATGCAAAGGCCAGCGTGGTGACTGCAGCACATCCAGTTTGTTACTCAGAATTTCCGTCGCTTCTCGTGGCACAATACCCGGAATATTCCACCGTTAGGCCAGATCAGTGGCATCACGTCTATGTCGGGGATGGCCAACCGGTCTCGCCGTGGGGCGGCCCGTCCTTGGTCGGTATTCAAGCTGGCAGCATTTTCAAGGTTAAGCGGCTGCCTGGTAGACTGGCGGGCAGCGGCAATTGGACGGGAGCTTGAGGCCGCCAAATCCAAAATGTCCGCGCAGACCAGAAACCCGCCGTTGGGCTGCTGTGTATACGCTATCGTCAAAACAGTTGGTGGACCATGAAACCACCGGATCTAGGCAAGAGGGACTCAGAGGCGGGCAGGAGGAACATCGCACTCCTGAAAAAGCTGGCTGAAGCTGGCCGCAAGATGACACCGGCGGACTACCGGGCGCAGCGTAGATCGTATGCGCTCGGAGCTGCGAAGACACCCGAAGAAAGAGAAATGTTGGCGAAGCACTATGATAGCATCTATGGCGATTAGTCCATGATCGTTCATGAGCTTGTAGGCGGTCACGAAAGTGATCCGGCTCACAGGAAATTGGATACGGAGAATCGGGCGAGGCAGCTCGATTTCCTCAAAAGTCTGGTGAATGTAGCCATCCAAGTCCAGACCCGATTCCTGCCTCAGACTGTAATCAAGGCCCTGAATTTTCACGCCATCGGATGCCTGCATGCCTATGCGGGCCAGTACCGGCCGGCTGACGTACGGGTCGGCGAATACGTGCCGCCTCAGCATTTCCGGGTCGCGTCGCTCATGGATGACATGGTTAACCGCGTTAATCGCCATTGGACCGAAGCTGACCCGCTGCGTATGGCTGCATACGTGTTGTGGCGGACCAATTGGATCCATCCGTTTGTCAACGGAAACGGCAGGACTGCCAGAGCCACGTCTTACTTTGTTGTCTGCTTGCACGCGGGATTCTGGATAGGCGGCGATCCTGTTTTTCCGGATCGCTTGAAGGGACATCCCGAGTACATTCCCGCTCTCAGAACAGCTGACCTAACCGGGGATCTGCTGCCGTTGGAAATGCTAATTGGTCGTCTATTGATCGAGCAGACAGGCAGGCCATCAGAGTAGGATCACCCAGAGCCATCGGCATCGGATACTCCGGGTGCCTGTTCTGATGCCTGGGCAGATTTTTGCGCCACCATCCCGCAATTCTTGCGATTTTCCGGTCGTGGAATAAGCAGAACTGGCTTCGGGTTCCGGGCGGCATTCGGAACCCGGCTCTATCGGCAGATTATTGACGGATGGTGGGGAGGATATTCGCCAGGTGGGTGTACGAGGTAGAATTACATCCGGTCAGACAACCGGAGCAGAACATGGACAACGATCAGTCGGCGGAAGCCGAGTTTGGTAATGCACCGCTGGGCAACCGGCTGCGCTCGGTTCGGTTGGTCAAAAGCAGCTCGCTGTTTGCATCGGAGGGGCCATCACCAAGAACACTGCCTTTGATCAGGCGACCGTTAAAGGCCATTCCTGACTTCGGCGGTTAGGAAACCGTGCGGACACTCATACGGACCGTAAGTAGCGTACTGACGGGCCTTTTAGCGTTGTGCGATTGTGTAGTGTTCAGTTTGCTCCCGGCATGGCACACTAATACTGTGTGCCGT
>JAPPNA010000103.1 GCA_028873925.1 Bacteroidota bacterium
AATCCTTGGCGCAGATTCCGGGAGATTCCGAATCGTCATGAATAATCCGGGATTAACCAACTGAATCTGGGACACCGCCCGGTGGCAATGTTCCAGGCCCCGCCAACGCCTGTTGCAGCCTGGGTTAAGGCCCTACAAATGCCCAGCAACGACCTGTACGAATACTGCAGGTGTAAGGCCCCCAATGTCCGGCTGTAGAGGCTCCAGAATCTCTATTACGAGCCATCCGAGGTCTCCCGGACGCGATTAACTCGGATAAGCGGGGGTAAAGGTCATTTTGCCGTAAACCGTTGAGTCGGCCGGGCGCTCAAAACCGTACGTGAATCTCTAAACTCATACGGCTCTTCCGGGACAGCCGTTTGAATGCGAACAGCGGGGGACCGTACAGGAACTGCCAATGCATGTACACGGACGAATCCCGATAGACCGATTTCGTTGACTCATTGGTACGCGGGGGTGTCCCGCACCATCGGAATAGACGAATGCAGTCCGTAATCAAGGAATGCGCCCTCAGGCGGGCGGCCAGTGCCCTTGAATTCAGAGATTCCGCCAGGATTGCCGGTCAGCCCGAACACATGAACGACAGATCTACCGCAGTGTGAACATCAATGCCGCTGGCGGAACGGATACGCACTGTACCAGCCTCTGCTCCCGCTTCAATCGATTCAACCCGGTCAAAACCATCCGGAATGGAAACCACCCCCATGATATAGCGCACATCCAGCGGCGAATCCGCATTCAGCTGCAGACAGGTCCTGTGCCCCGCTCGATCCAGCGGATTACTATGCGCAGACTCAGCGAGCCCGTAATGGAAGTAGGAGGTTACTTCCTCTAAACCCATTACGTCGGTATGCCGGCCATCCCAAGGCGGATAGTAGCGACCGCCATTGGAGAACCAGAATACCGTCTGCCTCAACACTGAGGGATCCTTCAGGGCAAACCAGACAAACCGCTGCGCAGGAAAAGTTACCGCGGTCCACGCGGGATCTAATGCCGGGTCGGCAACCACCATTACCAGATCCTCGTACCCGCGGCGGGCAGGATAGCGGCTGAGATCCGACAATTCGCCCGTGATGGTGGGCACCTCCTCCAGCGACGTAAAGGCCGCATCGGGCTTCAACAGGGAATAACCCTGGTTCTCGGGCAACTCTACCGGCAACGGTGCGGTCTGCGCCCAGACAAACGGGCTGGTTGATATAAGCCCGCTGCCGGGGGCCTCCGGGAACTTCAGCATCGCGTGATGACCCAAACTCATCGGCCCGTCCATCCCGGCAATCACATGCCTGCAGTAGATGGCCGTGTGATCACCCCGCAGTCGGATGTACTTATCAACACGACCGGTGCGCACGCAGGTCGCAAGTGAGGCATGGAGCGTAACTGAGTCGGATTCGGAATGCAGCGACTCCAGCTGCCAATTCCCGTTGGCTGCCTCTCCGTGAGGAGGATGCTGCTCCTGCCGGAATGCCGCCTCATTGGCCCCGAAGGGCATGCAGAAAAAATCTCCGCGCAGCACCCGCAAGATCGGGGGAATCACCATGTCCATGGGCTCCTCCGCCCAGGGACATACGGCATAGGGGTTCACATCACAATCATCCAACCGAAAAACCACCGGTCCCAAATGCCCGCCCAATCGCGTCACAAAGGCCTCCACCCCAGGCGAGCTTAAGCGCCAGGATGCCTGCCCCAGTACACGCTCGGTGCCAACAGACTTAGGCATAACGCCCCGCTACCGGTGACAGGCCAATGGAGCTCCGACCCTCCCCAGATCAACTCTTGTCAGGTGCCACCGCCCCAGATTAGCAGTGAACAGCTGATCAAACCTGGGGCCGCCAAAAGCAATATTCGTGGGGTTGGACAGGGTGTGGGCCTCCCAGTCGTCCAACAGCAGCTCAATGTGGCCATCCGGCGAAACGCGGTAGATTTGATTCGGCGCGTAGCAGGATATGTACAGATCTCCCGCCGCATCGAATGCCAGACCATCCGGGATGGTCTTCGGAAGCTCCGCGAAAACCGAACGTCGACCCACCTGGCCATCCGGCAGAATCTCAACGCGTTCCACGCAGTGAGCAAAACTGCAGACTACATACAGGGAACGCTCATCGGGCGCAAGAGCGAGTCCGTTGGCAAAATTGAACGGACCTGCATGCCAGACACTGCCGCGGCCGTCCCGGTCAAACCGCAGAATGCGGCCATCTGTGCGGCGAAAAGTGCCGCTGTCCGATACATATAAGGTGCCGTCACGCGCAAACGCGGCATAGTTGGGAATCTTGAACTGATCGCCATCTCCGGCACCCCGGGCAAATTCGCGCAGCCGGCGGGTTTCCAGGTCCAACCGCCAAAGACATCGGTTCCTGAGGTCGCAGGCCAACAGCCAAGTCGCATCGGGACTCAGCGCTAGGCCGAGTATGAATCCCCCCGTGCTGGCCACCTCCTTAAGCTGCTGCCCGTCCGGCGAAATCCTGTAAATCTGGCCCGCTTCGCCACCTGCCCACACCGAACCGTCCGGGTGCACCGCCAGACCTTCGGGATGATCCAGGCCCTCACAAAAGACCGATGCCCGATCCATGGATATCAGCGGCGTATTGCTCATAACACGATTTATGATCACGACCTGCCCGGCTCGGCCCACCGGAACTCCGGCCATATGCTGAACCACCCCCGCCGATGAGGATCCCGGTCATATGGATAGCCACCCAATTCCCTGTACAGCTCTGAGTAACGCCGCACCCGGTCGCGGTCCAGCTCTATGCCGAGTCCCGGCCCGCTCGGCACCGCGATGCGGCCCTTAACATAGGGCATCTTACCGCCGACAATCACATCATCGGTCAAATGGTGATAATGGGCATCGGCTGCATACGTCATGTTGGGAAGGCATGCACCAAGATGCAGCATGGTAGCCAACTGGATGCCCAGTTCACCGGAGCTGTGCACGGCCACCCCGCGCTGGAACGTACTGCAGACTACGCCGGCTTTCCAAGCCTGACGCAAGCCGCCCCAGAAGGTCGTATCCAGCAGAATTACATCCACCGCATTAGTGCGCACGCACGCAGCCAACTGCTCAAAATTGACCACTACGGTATTCGTCGCGGTCGGAATTCGAACCCTCTCTCGGACCCGGCGCATCCCTTCAAGCCCCCAGCATGGATCCTCAAAGTAGTCGTTGTTCAGCTCCTCAATAGCCCGGCCAATCCGAATCGCCTCCTCCACGGTCCATACCGCATTGGGATCTATGCGTACCCGGTGATCCCTGAAAGCCGCAGCCAGCGCCTGAAATACCTCAAGTTCATAATCGGGATGAAAAACCCCGGCCTTAAGTTTGTGCGAGGTGAACCCATGCTGATCTGTCAAATCTTGAGCCTGCCGGACTATCGCGTCCGGCGAATCCTCCCCGCCGCGCCCTGTCTGCTCGTTCGGATACCGGAAAAACAGATAGGACGCAAACGGCACGCTCTCGCGAAGGGCACCACCCAGCAGGTCGCAGGCCCGAATCCCCAGCTTCTTGCCTATCAGATCTATGCAGGCAAATTCAATGGCCGCATGCAGCTGCAACCGATTGTTGTACAGCGAAGCCGTCGGGTTGCAGATCTTCCAGTACAGAGCCTCCAATTGCATGGGGTCATGACCGATGAGATAAGGACCGAGACTCCGGATCGCTGCTTCAGCCGATTCGCCGCCCCCGCCCATCTCGCCCAGCCCCGTCAGCCCCTCATTCGTCTCCACCTCAACAATGGTTCGCACAAAGCGGCCCCAATGGGCACCGGCTGCGTGGCGTAAAGGGGCCTCCAGAGGGACGGTGACCGTGGTTGCCTTGATGTCCGTAATCTTCACTGCCGTACGCTCCCTGGAATGGTCAATCCCAGTCCTCCGTCAATTCGGAACGCCTGTCCGGTGACAAATGCGGCCCGATCCCCTGATAGGTAGAGAATAAGGTTGGCTATCTCTTCCGGATCCGCAATCCGCTGGGTGAGGTGCATCTGCCTGACCTCTTCGTATACCTCTTCCGGGTTGGGTGACAAGGCGGCCGCCGATCGGAGCATCGGCGTATCCACCGTACCGGGGCATACGGCAACGGCCCGTATGTTCGGCGCATAGTCCACAGCTATGCTGCGCGTAAGCCCCAACATTGCGGTCTTGCTGGTCGTATAGGGGGCCACCTTGCGCTGGGTGATGAAGCTCTGCACACTGGCCACATTGATTATTACCCCCTTACCTTTGCGCTGCATCTGGGGAATCGCATACTTGGCGCACAAGAATGCACTCTTAAGGTTGACCCCCAGCACCAGGTCCCATTCCTCTTCGGTCGTTTCGGTCACGGTACTGTAGCGTTGGATGCCCGCATTATTCACGAGAATATCCACTCCGCCAAACTGCGCTTCAATCGTTGCAAACGCGGCCCGTACCTGGTCAGCACGAGATACATCGCATTGGATAAAGACCTCTGGCTCGGCCACTGACACCGGACATTCCAGTGCTGCCCTTTCCTCAATATCCAGCACTACCGCGCGGGCACCTTCCTCCGAAAACCTTCGGGCCGCAGCGGCCCCGATGCCTTTGGCACCCCCGGTGACCACGGCAACGCTGGCAGAAAAATCCATCGTACTTGCGGAATCCGTTATGGCTTAGGGCACGGTGCCGCCCTGATTGTCTGCAACCGGACGCGACCATCAGCCCCACAACGAAAATACGTATTCCAACTCTGTAGCTGCTGATTGCCGATAAATCCGCCTTGGGAGGTGTTCCGAAAGGCCGGGGTAACGATGTTAGGCATGTGTTGCGGCACCATCAAGATGCGCTGGCTCAGTGCCACAGGGTGTGCAAGCCCCCGGCGCAGCAGGGGGCCTCAGGCCAGCGGCGCAAATGGCTTTCGCAGATTGCCCCTGAAGGCGCAGTCATGCCGGTCGCCGGTCCGGTAACAGTGGAATTTGAGCGTCGCATACAGTTTATTGGGAGAAAGTGATTCGGCAGAACCCATGGCCAAGTGGCTGCGCATTGTTGGAGCAGGCTTGCTCCTAGCACTGCATCCGTTACCCGGAACTGCTGGCGGCAACACCGGCAAAATTGTCGGAACGGTTACCGATGGAGAGACCGGAGAGGTGCTGCCTGGAGCCGGAGTGCAGATCGTCGGTACGACGCAGGGTGGGGCGACGGACATTCATGGAGAGTATGTCATACTGGGTGTCTCTCCGGGTGTCCACAGTCTGCGTATCACCATGCTCGGCTTTGCCACCGTGGTGGTAGACAATGTGGTGGTGCAAAGCGGACTGACAACACGCGTTGATGTAGCCCTGACTGCGGAGACCATTGAACTGCAGGGAGACCTGCTCGTCAGCGCCCAGCGCCCGCTGGTGCAGCGGGATGAAACCGCCAGTGTGCATTACCTGGACATTGCACAGCTTAAGGCCCTGCCCGTGCGCAGCGCGCGGGAAGGCCTGATGCTTCAGACCGGTGTTCTATTTGACCCGGAGCCCATTGTGGGCGGCCTCGGAGGATCGGGGCGCGGCGAGAGCCGCTATGCCGTGCGCGGTGGCGATCAGACTGAAGTGGCCTGGTTTGTGGACGGAGCCCGGACCACAGCTCTCGTTGAAGCGCGGGCGGATCAGGGAGGCTCGTTTACCCACATCAATATGCACGCCGTACAGGAGATTCAAATTCTTACCGGAGGCTTTGAGGCACAGTACGGCGGTGCCCAGTCGGGCATTGTCAACGTCGTTACCCGGGAGGGCGGACCCCGGTACACGGCCTCTCTTGAGTACAACTACGGCCCGGCCGGACAGCGGCATTTTGGGAACTATCTCTACGACCCCGCAACGCAGAAGGAGTACCTTGACAACACACTGGAAAACGGCTCGCTGGACCCCGACTGGTGGACCCCGCTGCGCAGCGGCCAGATTTACGACTATCGCGCGATTGGGGACCATCAGATATACGCGAGCCTGGGCGGGCCGATCTTCACACGAGGGCAGACCCGGGCCACTTTCTTTGCCGCCTCGCAATACAAACGCGAAGCCTATACGTATCCGCGCCCACGGGACCGCCGGGAACTGGACGATGTCATGGGCAATGTGGTGCTGCAGGTGCGTCCCGGCATGAAGCTGCGCATTGGCGCGCTCTACAACCACCTGGGGCACTCCACCCTGCAGGAGAATGGCGATTTCATTCAGCAGGTTAAGTTCTACCGCGGATGGGGATCCCTTCTCAACAGCCGAACCACCCTGCTGAGTGCGGAATGGACGCACGCGCTCTCACCCACCTTCTTCTACGATATGCGGCTCAGCCGATTTCGGCTTGACATGCGCGAAAAGCCCAGTGAGTTTACGCGCCTCGGCACAAGTGACAACCCTACGCTGTTTGGATTTCAGCGGTACAACGGCTATCCGGACGAGCCCTATGATGCGTGGACTTTTGTCATTGATCGGCACCAGGAGGTGGGCGACCTGTCGCTTGAAAGCAGCGCTAATTGGCAGGTCAACCGGAACAACTTCATCAAGGCGGGTCTGGAACTGCGCCGCAACACCCTTCAGGAGCACTACTCGTACCGGTATCCCTCATTCAGCACCGGCCCGCAGTACTGGCTCAACCGGGGACTGCATGAAACCTACCATCCGATTGAATTTGCGGCCTATCTGCAGGATAAGATGGAGTTCAACAGCATGGTGCTGAATATGGGGGTGCGCTATGATCTGTTTCATCCGAATGTTGACTGGTTTACCACGCGCGACCTGTTCAACCTTAGCGTGGATCCCCAGTTTGATCCTTCCCTGGACCCTGACCGCGACCAGGTGGATGCCAACGGGCGCGTCAAGTATTCGTACGAAAATGTGCTCGCCAAACCCCGGTCGCCCGCCAGAGCCTTCCATCGCGTCAGCCCCCGTATCGGCGTATCCTTTCCGATATCCGACCGGACCGTGCTGCATTTCAATTACGGGCACTTCTACCAGATGCCCCCGATGGACCGGATGTTTGAATTTAATTACTTCCGGCCCGAGTACATTGTCAAAGGCCAGATTGCCGAAGAAGAGGCGGCGGCGGCTGAAGGGCATCAGCCGGGCCATATCCGCTCGCTGGATGGCGACCCGGAGCGGGTGGTCGTATTGTCACTGGATGCCCTCAGGCCGGAGAAAACCATTCTCTTTGAAGTCGGACTGGTGCGCAACTTCGGCAACATCGCCGTGCTGGACATGACCGGCTTCTATAAGGATGTCTTTGATCAGACCATGCCGCGCCAAGGCATATTTGACCGGCGCGTCTATATGTACGACCCCTTCCGGGATGCGATTACGCCGAATGTTTTCTATGTATCCAATTTCTCAGGGGATTACGGCGACTCACGCGGCTTTGAAATCACCCTGCGCACGGTATTCAGCCACTGGTATGCGCTCCGCGGCAATTACAGCTATTCAAGAGTAACCCACGGGCGGGCTACGCCGGGGACGATCCGCTATGAAGCGGACGGCACCGCGGAATACGTCTACGACATTGATGTCTCCAGACGCCTGCCGACGGAAACCACTTTCAGCCGCCCGCACATCATGCGCGCCAATTTCTTCATGCGCTACCCGCGGGAGGAGGCGACCTCATGGGTCGGCGCGGCGCTAATGGGCGCAAGTCTGAGCGCGCTGATGAGCTATGTCAGCGGACGCGCCTTTACGTACGTAGGCCCGGAGGATCCGCCGGATACACGCGACAACCACCGGCTGCCCCCTATCAGGACCCTGGATCTGAGGTTGGAAAAGAGTTTTCAGGTCTCAGGCGAGCATTCGCTGGCACTGTATGCCAATGTCACCAATGTGCTCAACACCAGAAATCTGCGATCCTTCGGAGATGTCATCTTTGACGCGGACGCGGTCAGGAATTACGTTGAGTCCGGTGAAATTTCCACAGTGGATGCCGCCGGCTATGATATTGGCTGGCAGACCTACTTCGCGCCGCGTCAGTTTCATTTCGGCCTGCGCTACAACCTTCGGTGATCCTGCTGACCATGACTTACTGGCGTTTCGGCCGTACATGGCTGCCCCTTCTGGTCCTTATCCCCGCAGGAGCGGCGGCCGCTCAGGTCCGTACGGCCGAGTTTGAAGTGCATGATCGGGGCGATCTCTGGGACACGATGAAGGATGACGGCACGCTGGGGGCTCCCAGCCCGGGCAATCTTTTTGAATTCTTTCCCAGTATGGATTGGCCCGGCGGTCCCGCCATGCTGTTGAGCAAGGATGAGCAACGGTCCTACAACTTTGCCAGCGGCACATGGATCGGAGGGCGGCGGGAGGATGGCAGCCTGTTTTTCGTGGAGAACGGTCCGTTTGCGTTCCGGGATCAGGGAACCTACGCGCCCATGGAAAAGGTCAATAATTTCATTGAAGAAACCGGCTACGATCCAGCTCAGCCGGAGCAGACCATCACCGCCACCTGGACCACCTCGGCGGACATCCGTGTCGTGCGCACCAGCCGGGCCTGGAGTTTCCCCGGCCTCAAGGACTTCATTGTGATCCATTACGCGCTCACCAACCAAGCCGGTGCCGCGATGAGCGATATCTATGTGGGATTCCCCTACCTGCTGCGGCCCAGCTATCAGGATGTGCTCGCACACAACGGCTGGGGCGGAGACTTCAACCGGGCCGATGAATTGGCCGCCTATGATGAAGCGCACCGCATGATGTATGTCTGGGATGATACCCCCAATTTTGATCTGCCGACGGATGTCGGCAATTATCTGGCCGCTTACGATGAACTGCGCACCCCCGGCTATGCCGGCGTAGCCCTGCTGGATGCCCCCGTTGGTGCTGCGGGGCAGACACAACCTGCCTATGTACTGACCGCGCAGCTGCTCAATAACGAAAACCGGCTCACTCTTACATCCACCACCACAGAGGATCTGTATGCCGTTCTCTCCGGCGCTGATCGCTCACTCCAGGCTCCGGCGGACGAGCGGCTGGTGCCGTTCATGCTGATGTCATGCGGACCCTATCGGCTGGAGTCTGGAGCTACCCTCAGCCTTACGCTGGTCCAGGCCGTAAACGGCCTCCCCATTGATAGAGCGTTGGACGGACTTGACGCGCAGCCTTTACTTCCGGCGGGGCTGGATTCGCTTCGTCATACGGTGGATCGGGCGCGCACGCTGGCGGGTCGAAACTTTGAGGTGGCCTCCGTTCCGCCGCCATCCCCTCCGATTCAGATTCTGCCGCTTCCCGTCTCCCAGTCCATTTCTCTGACCTGGGATCCGCTGGATGCCACCTGGATCGATCCTCTGAACGGTCAGTCCACATTCAGGGAATACCGGGTCTTCCGCAGCGAGCGGGCCTTTACGGGACCCTACCGCCGGGTAGCCCGCGTGCGGCCCGATAATTCACTGGACCGGCGCCGGTACTGGGCCGCCGATCTGGGCAAATGGCGGTTCATTGATAACCGGGTCAGCCTAGGTGTCGGCTATTTCTACAGCGTAATTGCCATCGATAGTGAAGGCGACGAAAGCTGGTTTACCAATCGCAATGCGGAAGCGGTAACGGTTGCCAGTTCGCCTGCAGCCGATGCAATGAATGTGCGCGTCTTTCCCAACCCCTTCCGGCTGGTGTCGGGATTCCCGACCAGCGGGGAGGAATCCACTATTGTCTGGACGAACCTGCCCCCACGGGCGACGATCCGCATCTACACCTCTGCCGGAGAGCTTTTCAAGGTGATTGAACACGATGACCCTTACACGGGGCAGGCGGTTTGGGATCAGCTTTCGGATTCGCGCCAGCGCGTGGCACCGGGTATTTACTTTTGGACAGTCCAGTCGGATGTGGGTACGGCCAAAGGCTCGCTGCTGATTGTCAAATAGCCCGCTTGCGATCCATGGCCATCCACCTCACTCCCACCGGGGGGAGAACCCGTCCGCGGCAATCCGGCGGCCTTTGCGGACACCTGCAGAGGTGCGCGGGGCTGATCTGGCTCGGCCTGCTGCTGTTTCCACCGCCCACGCAGGCCCAACTGGATTACGGGTTTGACTTTGAAAAGATAGGCTCAGCAGGATTCCAGTCCCTCAAGATCCCGATAGGTGCCCGTGAAAGTGCCCTCGGCGAGGCCGCAAGCAGCCTGACCGTAGATGCAAATGCGGTGTTCTGGAACGTCGGCGCTCTGCCGCTGATCACCGGACCCCAGGTCTATTTGACTCATAACCGGTGGCTGGTCAACAGCCGTGTAAATGCGCTGGTGGCGGCCGTGCCTGTAGGCAGCTACACCTTTGGCCTCAGTGTGATGGATTTTGCCATAGAGTCCTTTGAGGAAACCACGGTGACGGATCCCGAGGGAACCGGCCGGATGGTAGGTGCGGGTGACATGACTGTTGGGCTCGCAGCCGCCCGTCGCTTCCAGGATCGTCTCACCATAGGCATGCAGATCAAGTACGCCCGACAGCAACTGGATCAGGATTCCTTCAGCAACATGCTGTTTGATGTGGGTACGGTCTACTACACCGGATTCCGGCAGCTGCGGCTCGCCTTTGCGCTGCAGCACTTTGGGCCTACGGTGGAGGGGCTGCGTGAATCGTTCCGAATGCCGCTGCTGTTCCGTATGAGCGCGGCCGATGAGTTGATTTTGAGGAGCAGTTTTCGGCTGTCCGCTTCGCTGGAGCTAGTCCATCCCACCGACAATAACGAGTGGGTGAACTCGGGCGTTGAGGCCGTGCTGCTGGATCTGCTCGCTCTGCGGGCGGGGTATCGATTCCGCGTGGATGAAGGCAGGCTGTCGGTGGGGATGGGGATCATGCCGCCCCGCGTAGCCATGTTCCGACTCCACCTGGACTATGCCTATGTGCCGTACGGCGACCTGTTGGGAGAAACGCACCGGCTGACGCTGGGGCTCTTGAGGCCATGACTCGTCCGCTTATCGTGCTGTGGGGACTGTGTCTGATCCTGTCTCCGGGCGCGGCAGCCCAGTTTGACCGCGACTGGAAAGTGTTCGTGGTCCCGTTTTCTCACACGGATGTGGGATTCACCGCCCCGGTACCGGAGGTTGTCAGACAGCATCGACAGTATCTGGACGATGTTGTGGCATATGTGGATCAGACCCGGTCCAACCCGCTGGCGAGTCAGTTCAAGTGGACCATTGAAATAACCTGGGTACTGGAGGACTATCTGGCCAATCGTTCACCAGCTCAGATTGAGGCGCTGATGGACCATGTGCGAGCCGGAAGGATTGAGATCGCAGCGATGCATTTCGGTCTGCAGACCGATCTGGCCGGCCCGGAAGAACTGGTCCGTTCGCTGTACTTCGCCCAGGAGCTGAAGAACACCTATGATGTGCCGATACGCACCGCCGTAACCAATGATACGCCGGGATTCACCTGGTCGCTCGCGCAGCTGCTGGCCAAAGCCAAAATCCCCTACGCATCGCTGGCCATGAATTCCTTCCTGTCCGATTTTTACGAGACCACCACCCTGCCGAATCTGTTCTACTGGGAAAGCCAGAGCGGTGACCGTACGCTGCTGTGGCGATCGATGCATCCCCGTTGGGCCTACCTGGAAGGCAGTGTCTGGGGCCTGTACTCCGCTTATGCGGCCATGGTGCCCCGCATCACGGCACAACTCAACAAACTGGCGGCCACGGGCTACCCCTATGATGTGGTACTCATCAACGCGGCGACGGGGGATAACGGCGCGCCGAACCTGAGAATCACCGAAAACGTCCGCACCTGGAACCAGGCCCATGAGGGGGCAAGGATGTATGTGGCGACTTTCTCGGAATTCTTTGATTACGTGACGGAGCATGTGACCCAGGACATCCCGGTGTTCCGCGGCGACATGCCCAACTGGTGGAGTTGGGGGTTTGCAGCTTCGTCCACCGGAGGTTTTCTCAAGTCCCGTAAAGCGCAGGTAGAACTGACTGTCGCGGAAACGTTCGCCTCAATGGCCGATGCGCTGGCTCCGGGATTTGTCTACCCAACCGAGGAGTTGCGCCGGGGCTACATCAACAACCTGCTTTTTGAGGATCATAACCTGGGCGCACTCAATCCTGCCAGCAATGCGCCGTTCTGGGAGCGCAAGACAGCCTGGATAACGGCTGCCGCTCATGCCGGAGAAACCATCCTGCATGATGCCCTGGATGCGCTGGCCCGCACGATCCGGACCGGAGCCGAAGTCACCGTTGCGGTTTTCAATCCGCTGCCCTGGGAGCGGACGGATGTGGTGCATGTGCCGCTAACAGACTCACGTCTGAGCTACATGAATGCGTTTCGCGTTATGGATGCCGTGACGGGTGCTGAGCGACCGGTTCAGCGGCTTCCGACCGGCGAGGTGGCATTCCAAGCGGTGGATGTGCCTCCACTCGGCTACAGGCTTTACCATGTACAGCCAGCTTCCGGACCGTGGCCGCCGCCGCAACTGCTTCGCCGGCCGATACTGGAGAATGACCACTACCGCGTCCAGGTTGACCTGGCCACCGGTGGGATAACGAGCATCCTGGACAAGAATCTTGGGGCGGAGCTGACCCGGTCAGATGCCCGCTTCAATCAGTATGCCTACAACCGATCCGTGCCGTTTGGTTTTCAGGTCATGACCAGTGACAGCGGCCAGGTCCTTCAGCAGATAACGCTTAGGGGCATGGCCCCCGGCGCGCGCAGCTATGTGACCACCATCACGCTCCCCGTCGGACAGCGGCGCATTGGGTTCAGCAATCAGTATGACAAGCACCCTGTGAGCGGCTTTGAGGGCGTGGACTTTTTCTTCAACTTCGGCCTTCCCGAGGCTAACCTTCGGTATGAGATCCCATTCGGCCATGTCAGCGTTTTTGAGGATGAACTGAGCGGCTTTCGGACCAATCACTATGCGATGCAGCGCTGGGCATCCATCACCGGCGGCAATATGAGCGCAATTCTGGCCAGCAACGGACCGGCTGTTCATGCCTATGCCGGCGGGCGATTTGACGGGAATGTGCGTCTGCTGACCTCATTCAACACCTTGGGCACCGCGTACCGCGCCGGAGTGGGTCCTTTGCATGCCGGCTTTGCGCTGACTTCCCACGGGGGCCATGCCGATCCTGCCAGGGCCGCGGAGTTTGCCTACAATTTCAATGTTCCACTCTTGAGCCGCGTGCTGCCAGCCCGACAGCCCGGAATACGGTCAGACGCTCACTATTCCTTTCTCTCTATTGAGGGGGCTACACTTCAACTGTCCACCTTGAAAAAACCCCTGGCCGGCGGCGGATTCATTGTGCGGCTGTTTAATCCGTCAGCTGAGCCGGTTGATGTGGATCTGCAGTTCGGACCCGAAGTGTTTGCAGCTTCGGCTGCCACGCTATTGGAAGACATCACCGGCCCGATTGGGCTGACCGGCAAACAAGCACACCTGACCTTTGCCCCGTTCGAGGTAAAGACGCTCCACCTTGACCTGGAGTTGGCCACGCGACGGGGCGAGTCAGCTCCAACTGGCGAGACCGTTCGTCTGGAGCCGAATTTCCCGAATCCGTTCTCCGACCACACCACCTTCCATTATGAACTCGCCCAGCTGGCGAAGGTGCGGCTCACCACCTATGACTTGTTGGGCCGTGTAGTAGGCGGGTTCCGGCCCCTGGCCCGCCCCCCGGGACGACATACCTTCGTCTGGGCGGGATCAGACCTGCAGGGATACCCGCTGGCCAGCGGCGTGTATATCGTTACGTTGGAGGCTGTTGCCGACGATGGCGGCTACACGCGGCGGAGTCGATCGGTGACGATTATTCGGTAGCACATGTTGTCCTGCGTAAACGAATCAGACCCCCTGCGAATTGTGAAGTGCATCGGTCCGGGCAATTATGAAGCTCTTGCAAACTCGCGAATCACTCGGTTTTGCCTATTTCACGTTTCGCAGGCCGGGCAACCCCGCAACCTCCACGCGCAGATGCCCCAGCTTCCGAGGCTATTAAGATGTTCTCTGAGTCGAAAACTGTCCGGTTCCAGAGTTTTGCAAAAGGCTCGGATAGAAACCCGTCTCCCGGGTGCGGAGCCAACCCTCTGTCCGATCCGGATCCCGGCCCTTCAGAAACGGAGGGCAACCGTTGATGCCCAAAGGCCCATGAGCAGCCTGCACGGGCGCAATGACATCGCACGGCGGACTTACGTTTGAACCCCTTTGGTCCCGCCCTACCGGAACTTGACCCTAAGCGGCCTGGATAGCCTGCATCACGCGGAATCCGTGGCCCATTTCCGTAACAATCTATGGCTCACTTCAAATACGCACCCCGTTCCCTCACCTGCAGGCACCCCAACTGCTAATTTTGAGGATGCTGCAATTCATAAGGCCCCTCTCATCACTAACTTATGCCTGCAATCCTAGGACTATGTCGGAAAACACGCAGAAAGCGGCAGGTTGCGCACATCGTGGGCCAGATTTGAATGCGATTCGCGGGGCGATTCCAGAAGATGAGCGCGCTCGTCAGCCGAGTCTGATCGCGTTTGCAGCTGCCGAATTCTGACACGCCCCGATGGCACCGCAAACAGCCATGCACATCGTCGGTAGAGTCGCGCTTGGGTTGCTCGCACCCGTGGCTATTGTTCTGCTGCTCTGGAATCCGTTCGCGGCAGAGCCCGTATCGGACGGCAGGACGCACCTTCAATACTGGTACATCGTGGGGGCTGACGATGATGTGCCGCCGACGGTGCGCAGGTTTAATCAGATTCAGGACAGCATCGTCGTGCACGCAACGCCCATTCCCTGGCAGGAGCACGAAAAAAAGATCCTTACCGCGGTGCTTAGCGGTGATCCCCCGGATGTGGTGAGCCAGTTTGTGCCCGTCGTGCGCTGGGCCTCCCGAATGGCCCTGCGCCCGCTGGATGATCTGATCAAAGCCACGGACTTTGACACCACCCTGTTCTTTCCCGCACTGTGGGAGGAAATGACCTGGCAGGGGCGCCCGTTTGCACTTCCGGTCAATACCGCCTCCTACGCCTTCTTCTATAACCGGAAACTGTTTCAGGAAGCCGGACTGGAACCCGACATGCCTCCCGCCACCTGGCAACAGGTGCGGCAATACTCCAGCGAACTGCAGCGAAAAAGCGTCGAGGGATACATCACGCAGGTGGGCTTTCTGCCGCTCTTCAGCGGCTCCCAACAGGGCCTCCTGGGCAATATATCTGCCGCCGCGCTGATCGCCTGGCAGAAGAACGTCCGCTATCTGCACGATGAGGGCACGCAGGTTTCGCTCAACAACCCGGCATTGAAGGAAGCCTTCAAGTGGACCGCCAACTATTACGGCGACTACAGTTTTGAAGCCGTCCAGGCCTTTATCGGAGGGCTGGGAACCGGGGAGCAGCATGGCTTTCTGACCGAAAAAGTCGCTATGATGATGCTGGACATCAGCTTCCTGGACCTTATTGCCCAGCATCGCCCGGATCTGGATTTTGGCGTGGTGACCATTCCGTCCATGGACGGATCACCCACTGCATCCGTAGCGGGGAGCTGGTGGCTGGGCATGCCGCGGGGCGTGCAGCACCCGGAAGCGGCATGGGCATTCATGCAGTTCTATGTCAGCAGGGATATGCAGCTGGAGGAGGTCGCCACCCGGGATGATCCGCTGTTTCCCGCCAACCTCCAGGCTGCGTATGACTCATCGTTCATATCCAGACCGATGATGGATGTATTCGTCCGGCAGATGGACTACGCACACTCACCAACCGTGGTGCCGCTGGTACACAGTCTGTTCTGGCGCGAGTTCTACGGAGCACTTGAACGCAGCGTCCAAAGAGTACAATCACCCGAAGAGGCACTGATCCAGGCCGAACAGACGATTCAGTCCGCACTGGACCGGGCCGTGCGATATGACCGGTACGTCCGGTCCCGAATGATGCCCCTTGAGTCCCATTGATCCGCCCATCGTGAAAGCCGCGCCCTTTCGCCTCAAAGAGGCTCTGACCGGCTACGCCTTCCTGTCGCCCTGGGCGGTTGGGTTTCTCATATTCGGCCTCTACCCGATCGGCATGTCGCTCTATTACAGTCTCTGCCAATACGATGTGCTGCGTGTCCCCCACTTCATTGGGCTGGAGAACTATCGGGAGCTGCTGGTGGAAGACCCGTATTTCGGCATCTCGATCTGGAACACGCTCATCTACACCATCCTGCGCGTTCCGCTTGCCATAGGCGGTTCGCTGATTCTCGCGGTGCTTGCTAACCAGGCGGTACGCGGCATCAGATTCTTCCGCACCATCTATTTTCTGCCCTCCATCATTACCGGGGTCGTGCTGTCGGTAATCTGGATGTGGATGTTCAATCCGCAGATCGGCCTGATCAATACGGCGCTGGGCTGGCTGGGACTGCCGGGGCCGCTTTGGCTCCAGAGCACAGCCTGGTCAAAGCCCGGCATTGCACTCATGAGCCTGTGGGGCATCGGTGGAGCGCGCATGATTGTCTTTATTGCCGCCCTCCAGGGCATCCCGAAACCCCTCTACGAGTCGGTAAACATTGATGGCGGCGGCTGGTGGGCCGGATTCCGGCATGTTACCGTACCCATGCTCTCACCGGTCATTTTTCTCTGGAGCATTCTGGAGGTCATTTTCTCGTTTCAGGTATTCACCGAGGCGTACGTGATGACCAAGGGGGGACCGCTCAATTCCACACTGTTCTATAATCTCTACCTGTACCTGAAAGCTTTTGACGACTTTGAAATGGGTTATGCCTCCGCCATGGCTTGGATCCTGCTGGTTATTACGCTGGCCATCACCCTGTTACAATTCCGGCTTGGCCGGCGCTGGGTACACTACATGGGCGAGGCACACAGATGGTAGGGTCAGGAACACACAGGGCCGCCCTCACGAAGGCCATCACCTACACCGCCCTGGCGGCCGTGGCCGCCATCCTGCTGCTGCCGCTGCTGTGGATGCTGTCCGCCTCTCTCAAAGGTAACGAGGAGATTTTTTCGATCCCGCCGACCTGGGTCCCTAAGGATTTCCACTGGGGTAACTACAGTCAGGTATTCGACCGAATGCCGTTCCTGGCCTATTTGCGCAATACGACGTTCATCACCATCATGACCATTGTGGGGACGGTCTTTTCCAGCTCACTGGTGGCTTATGCTTTTGCCTGTCTCCGCTGGCCCGGGCGGGATAAGGTGTTCATCCTGGTTATCGCCACGATGATGCTGCCGCTCCATGTGACCATGATCCCGCTGTTTGTGATCTTCAAAGAGCTGCACTGGCTCAATACCTACAAACCCCTGATCGTCCCGGCCTTTCTGGGAGGGGGCGCGTTCAACATTTTCCTGCTGCGCCAGTTTTTTCTGAGCATACCGCGGGAGCTTTTTGATGCGGCCCGGATTGATGGCTTTTCCGAGTGGCGGATCTACTGGTCCATCGCGATGCCACTGGCCCGGCCGGCCCTGATTACGGTTGCGATTCTGACGCTCATGTTCACGTGGAATGATTTTCTTGGACCGCTGATCTATCTCTATGACCAGACGAAAAACACCCTTGCCCTGGGGCTGGCCCATTTTGTGGGGCAGTACCAGACCGAGTGGGGCATTCTGATGGCGGCCTCTCTGCTGATGATGATCCCCATCATTGCCATTTTCTTCTTTTTCCAGCGATACTTTGTCCGGGGATTCACCCTCACCGGCATGAAGGCCTAAAAACCCGCAATGCGGCACATAACCCGGTCCTCCGTCGTTGTGCTGCTTGCACTGGGAGCAGCGCTATCCCTGCGCCCGGCCTCCAATACGGTGCCTCCGCCATCCGCCCCTTCGGAAACATCTTTTGACCTGACTGACGGGGGCTTTATCCCGGCGTGGCTGGCCGCCGGTCCATTTGAACAGCCCATGGTCGGATTCGGACAGGCTGTGGATCAAGACATGATCGGCGAAGCTGCTGTATCGCCGGTAAGCGGAATGACTGAGCGGACCTCCTTGGTGGAAGGGGGGCACACTTCCTGGAAGCCTTTACACATGAGGCCCAACGGGTTTGTTGATTTCTATGCGCTCATGGGCTGGGTGCTGCCGGGGGACGGACCGGAAAAGGTCTGGAAGGCCAAGGCAGGGTATGCTTTCGTGCACATTAACAGCGCTCAGGCCCAAGAGGCGTGGCTGAAGCTCGGTGCCAACAGCAGTCTCAAGGTGTTGCTCAACGGCGAAACCGTACACCTGAATTCGCAGGACCGCAACGCGGAGCCCGACACCGATTCCGTGCCGATCCGGCTGCGCGCCGGACGCAATTCTCTCCTGGTCAAAGTGGGACAGACTCATCGCAACGAAGCACCACAATTCTTCTCGGAGCTGCGTCATGAGTGGGGCTTTTTTGCCAGACTCACCGACAGCGCCGGCCAGCCCCTGCAGGAGGTCACCGTGGCGGTGCCGACCGGAGATCTTGCCACCGGAATGGAGCTGGTGTCAACCTTCTTCTTTCGGGAGGATTCCGGCGGATTGCAGCAGCGGTTTGACGCGGTGATCACTTCAGCCGACCCTCAATGGCAATCCGGCCGGCTGCAGTTGACCGCCGCAGGCGTGACCTACAACGCGTTACTGGATTCCATTCCGTTCGGCGAAAGCCGCCACGCCATCTTCCTGCCCAGTGTTGATTCAGCCATGGCGGCCCAACTAAAGCTCAGGATAGCCGACCTGTCCGTCCTGCGTGATGTCAAACTCAGACCGCAGCCCCGCTACGAATTCCACCTCGCCCTGATGTCACACACCGACATCGGCTACACCAATACTCAACCTGTGGTCAAGGAGCGGCATCTGCGGACCCTTGATGATGTGCTGCAACGACTTGACTCGGATTCCACCTTTTCGTGGACCATTGAGACGATTTGGCAGCTGGAGCAATTTGAGGCCGCCCGCCCGCCCACGCAGTTTGACCGGTTGATGGCCCATGCGCAAACCGGGCGGATTGCCATTTCTCCGATATACACCAATCCCTATACCGGATGGGTGAGTGCGGAAGAGCTCATTCGTTCTTTGGACAAAGGTCGCGCGTACGCCCGCCGCTTCGGCCTTGACCTTCATGCCGCTGCATACAATGACACCCCCGGACTGTCCTGGCTGATGCCCCAGGTGCTCAAAAAAGCCGATGTCTCGTTTCTGGCGGTAGGTATCAACGAGGTCTACAACGATTATAAGCTTCAGCGCAGCCTGCCCAAAGTGTTCTTTTGGGAAGGTACCGGGGGCGGACGCGTGCTGACCTATATCACCGAAGCTTACAACGAAGGCCAGACGCTGGGGCTGGAAAAGAATCCGGATGCCGTACCATACCGGGTATGGGAACGCCTGCATCGGCTGCAGGCGCAGGGCTACCCCTATGAGCTGATCCTGGCACTCCATACTTTTGGTGACAACGGCGGCATCCCGCAACGGGCCGCGGCCACCGCGGCCGCCTGGAATGCCGCGTACGCTTTCCCGCGGATTCACATGAGCAATATCAACGCCTTCGCCGATGCCTTTCAGGCACGCTACCGTGATCTGCCCACCCTGACCGGAGATTGGACTTCCACCTGGGAGGCAATGTACCAAGGGGAGCCTGCACGAATGGTTCGATATCGCTGGGCGCAGCATCAACTGGCTGCAGCGGAAATAATGGCCACGATATCGTGGCTGCTTGACCCGTCAGGCGACCCGCTCAGCGACCTGGTAAGCGAGGCATATTCCAGCCTGCTCCACTACAGCGGCCACGGAAGCGGGCTGGAGTACGGTTATGGCTCTCCAGAGGATAACCTGACCACAATGGCTTATCGCGAACAGTATGTGCAGAAGGCTAAGCTGGTGACCACGGAAGCCCTGGAGCGGGCCGAATATCGCCTTTCAGCGCGCGAAGAGAGCTTTGAGGGGGAAGGCCTGTACCTATTCAACACGCTGAATTGGACCCGTGACGCACCGGTGGAAGCCGAGTTTCCAAGAGAAAGCACCGCTCAGTATCGGGCCATTGACCTGGCAACCCGGCAGGTACTCCCAAGTCATCAGGCGGGGCATGTGCTCAGATTCGTCGCCCGCGATATTCCGCCGGTGGGGTACAAGAAAATTCGGCTGGAACGCATGGATCGGGTCGAACCGGTGACGGGCGGACCTCTCCATACTGAGGGTTGCAAAATTGAGAATACCTACTATCGGATTGAAAGCGACTGCGCCAACGGTCATGTGAAGCGACTTGTCAGCCTCAAGAACGGTAGGGATCTGGTTGACGCGGAAGGTTCCGCAATCTTTGGTCAGCCGGTGCGTGCGGACTCACTCTTTTCGCTCAAATTCACGGCTATGGTGTCGGATGCGTCACAGACCTATGTCCGCGACGAACGGCCTGCGCGACTGACGCTGGTCACAGAGCGCCCGGATCATCTGTTTGCCCGTTCTGAGTTCACACTCTGGGAAAATGTTGACCGCGTGGATATTCAGCACGCCCTGGATCTTGAGCAGCTGGAAGTTCCAGAGCAGGTTGAGGACTACAGCGTCACGTTTCCGTTCGACCTTGCGGACCGGCGCGCGGCCGCGGAAGTGCTCGGCGGCTTCCTTGACACCGAAACAGACCGCTTCCCGGGGATTGATCATGACGCATTCTCCCTGCGGCGCAGCGTAGCCATCCATAACGAACATCAGTCGGTGAGCTGGGCTGCAGTGGACAGCCGGGTGGTCCGCCTGCGTGAGTCGTTACCGGGCGCAGGCCCGACCCTAATTGCTAATCTGGTCAACAACTTCCCCGAAGACTGGAACCGCTGGGAGGAAAACGAGGGGCGGCTTGATTTCAGGTTCAGTTTCACGGCGCACGAAAGGCCTTTTCGGCCCGCCTCTACGGGCCGATTTGGCTGGCAGATCAATACGCCACTTCAAGTGCGCTATACCTGGCTGCGGTCCGAGCCTGCATCGGAGCGTTTCCTGACTGCTGACAGTGAGCGGGCGGTGCTGCTTTCTGCCCGACCCGCTGGCGATCAGCGCGGTCTTGAGTTACGATTGATGAACATGGATCCGCACGCACCGGCCGTAGTACGGATCCATTCGGACCTGCTCAATATGCAAAGTGGCGTGGGCCAGCCGCTGACCGTTGAGGATGGTTTTGCCCTTGTTACCTTGGGCCCCGGGGCGATTGCGTCGGTCGGGTTTGCGCGGCAGTCACGATAGGGGTCGGACCAGGATAGAGATGAACACTGCACCCTGGGTAACTCTCGGCCCAATTCCAAAGCTCCGAAGCGCCTTGATGCCCGGGGTCCCTTGCGCCAGGTGTCACAGGCAGTCCGAGCCGCCCTGCCTGGCCGAATCGGTATCGCATGCGGAATTGTGTTGCGAATTACGATGGCGTTTCCGACATTTACATCACATTTGGTCAAATCTAGTGAGGCAAAATGCAGTTTTCATGCTCAAATTCCACCCCGCGCATGCCCCGCGGGCAACGCCTGGCCATTTGGGCCAGCGTGTTTCTGGTATGCCTGTTCTGGTCCGCGTGCCTGATTATCGAAATCGAAATGCCGGACACCGCCACCACAGGCGAGGTAATTGATGTGAGGGTCGTCATTCAGGAGGATGTTGCGGAAAGCAACACTCCCTGGAAAGGTGTGTTCGCGGTCCTTGTGCCGGAGGATTGGGAGTTTGTTTCGGGCGAATATTCTGCCGATGACATCAATGGCAGCGTAGGCAGCGGTATGCTGGAGACCTCGGACGCATGGACTGACTCCACGCAGATGAAGCTCCCCGCGCCGGATGGAATGAAGTGGATCGGGACAATCTCAGACGAGGGCTATCTGCACGCGGATACGCTGATTGCAGAGGTAAACCTCAAGCTGCAGGTAGGCCAGACTACCGGCGATTTCAATATCGGCTATGTGGCCACCAAGGAATCCTATTTCCCATCCTGCGACTGGTTTAACGATTGCGACGGAAGTAATACCAACGGCGCGGACACATCAATGGTCAATCCGATATCAGTGACGAGCAGTGTGGCGATTGAAGATGTCACCGAAGAGGGCATCCCGTCACAGTTCGTGCTGGAACAGAATTATCCCAATCCCTTCAACCCCTCCACCACGATCCGTTATGCCTTGGAGGAAGCGGCCCATACACAGCTTCGGGTCTTTGATCTGGCGGGGCGCGAGGTGGCCGAATTGGTCAATCAGACCCAGGGATCCGGCGTTTACGAGGCCCGATTTGAAGCCGACGATCTGCCGAGCGGGATGTATCTCTACCGCCTGCAGGCCGGTGAATATACCGAGACCCGCAAAATGGTGCTGACCCGGTAGCCTGTGCAGTCGGGGCGGGTGGCTGCGGTTGCGCGCATGCGGGCGGACGAGCCGGTCGTGGATCCTGAATTGCATGCATTCCATCAATGAGGATGGCTGGCCAAAGTAAGCGCCTGCTGGTGGATTCCGTGCGGGATCTGGGGCCGCAATTTGTCAACAACCCGCACCGTATGGTGGGGCAGGATGGGGCCTATTCCATTCCGCTGGGCGGCCGCCGCGTGCTTTGGTACTTTGGAGACACCCTCATCGGTGACCGGCCCGAGGAAAGCCTCTGGTACATTTTCGGCAATCCGGTCGGGGGCCAGGACCTCAGCGGCAAAGGCCCGTTCGATCAGATGATCACCAACACCGGGCTGATCCTCCGAGATCGTAGCGGCCGCCAGGGTCTCAATGATTTTTCCTACATCCTCAATCCTGATGGCCGACTCAAACAGCTCGTCCTGCCACTGCCCGAAGAGGACCCGGAAAAAGACCGCACCTGGTGCATGCACGGCTGCAAGCTCAACGATAAGCTGTACTTATTCTTCATGAAGATCCTGATGCTGGAGGAGGGAGGGGATCCGTTTCCCGTCGGCTTCAAGATCATCGGCACCGGGCTGGCGGTGGGTTCCGATACCGACTTCACGTTTGAGCGCATTGAGCACAACGGAACCACGGTGCTCTGGCCGAATAACCAGCCGCAATTCGCGGCCTCGGTGCTGATGAGTGATGAGTCTGACTGGGTCTACCTGTACGGCAGCCTGCAGGCGCCGGATTTTCAGTACAATGCCTACATCGCCCGGGTGCGGTCGGACGATATGGAACGCATTGACACCTACGAGTACTATTGCGGCGACCCGGAGTGCTGGAGTCGGGATGTGTACCAGGCCCGCGTCATTTTTTCCGGTATGCCCAATGAAATGTCCGTGTCCTACAATGCGTATTTGGGGCAGTACTTGGCCGTGCATTCTCTGGGACTAAGCGGGAAGATTGTGGGCCGTACCGCACCTTCTCCCTGGGGGCCCTGGAGCGAAGCCGTAGAACTGTGGACCGTGGAAACGCCCGAAACTCCCTTACCCTACCCTCGCCTGGTCTATGCGGGTAAGGA
Organism: Bacteroidota bacterium; assembly: GCA_028873925.1. Classification (GTDB taxonomy): domain Bacteria; phylum Bacteroidota; class Rhodothermia; order Rhodothermales; family Bin80; genus JAPPNA01. The sequence goes on from JAPPNA010000103.1 coordinate 23,230, forward strand.
GCACCCGGAGCTGGCCGAAGATCAGGGCCGTGTGCTGTACATCACCTTCGTTGAGTTTGAGGAGTATTTTCCTCACCTGATTGAAGTTACACTCCAATAGACCTGCGATGTGGCTGTTACACAGCAGAGCTTGCCCGGGCCGACCTGCAAAATGCGCCGCTGCTGACCCGTGCCCGCATATCTGCCGCCATGATCCCGGTAGTTGACGATCTGAAGAGTTCGCCGCTGACGCATCGGTTCGGGGACTGCTTCAATCCGCCCGGTCTGACCAATTTCCTTGGCGTGGTCCAGACCACGATAGACCTGACTGGACTGCGCTGCCTCAACTTCCCGCCATTCGGCACCTCGGATACTGAATCGGCGACGTTTGTCGTCAACGGGCGGCATTTTCCAGCCCTGAGCGTGCCGGTCACCTTTACCTGGTATCCAGATCGAATCGTGCGAGAGGCCTGCTACGAGGGGCTGCGGTTTACTTCGGTCACCGCGCTGGCTTTAGCAAAAACCGCCGCCGTGATACTGCTGACCGCAGAGAATCAATCCGGTGTTCCCGTGCAGGTGGAATTGGGTCTGAATGTGCAGGGACGCGTAACACGAAACACCGATAATTGGGCCGCCTTCCTGCCGCCTGAAGAAACCGACAATTCAGCCCATGTGGATCAGGCGCGTGGAGCGGCTGTCTTCCGCGCCCGGCACAGCCGCGCCGTGTCCATTCAGGGCGTGCATCCGCGTGCGGATACTATCCGCACGAGTAGGTTTCGGTTTCAGCTGAACCTTGCCCCCGGTGAATCGCGGCAATTCAGCTACGTCAGCGTAGTGGCCGCGAATACGTCCGAAGCGGGTGCGCTTTATGATGCACTCGCGGGCGATGTGCCCGGCGAACTTGTCCGGGTGCGCCGTGAGTGGAACGCCGAGTTGAAGGCGATCTTCTCGCCCGGCAGTGGCCGTTATGGCGGGCATCTGCCGGAATTGGACACGGCCGATGCCGATATACGCAGGCTGTACTGGATGGGAGCCTTGGGCGTGATTTATTTCCGGCGGGACAGTCCCGCATCCGTCCTGGGACGCACCTATGACACGCTGATGCCGCGCTACTGGCAGACGGTAACCTTTCTCTGGGACTACTTCCTCAGTATGCAGGTACATGCCTTGCTGGATCCTCAAGTGATGCGCAGGTACCTGATGCACTGGATGTGCACGGACACCCATAATCATTTCGGCACGGAATTCCTGTCTGGCGGTCCTGTGGGCAATTGGTATTCAGTAAATGACTATGCCATGGTCAGCATGGTGCAGGCGTACGTCCGCTGGACCGGAGATCTGGCCTGGCTGCACGAGGTCGTGCACAGTACCGGCGAGCGGGTGATTGATTTTGTGCGTGACTATGCCTGGTATTGGACACAATTCAGGACTGCCAGCGGGCTGGCGGACTACGGCGGCATCAACAATCTACTTGAATGCGTGAGCACCTATACGCACGAAGTGGCCAGCCTTAATGTGGCAAACATTCACAATATGCGCGCTGCGGCCGACCTGTTGGAGGCCGCCGGAGAGTCAAGAAGGGAGGTGGACAGACTGCGCAAGGGAGCTGAGGATCTGCTTGGAGCCATAGGGACGCTTTATGCCCAGGGGCAGGGCTTCTGGCACGCGCGGCATCCCAACAACCGCCTGTATCCGGTGCGTCACTGCTATGATCTGCTTACGGTCCTCAATACCATTCCCGGGGACCTGTCCGCGCAGCATCGGGCCGAAATGGTCCGCTTTTTCCAGAGTGAGCTGCAGACGGAAACCTGGATGCGCGCGCTCTCTGCCCGCGACGACAATGTGACCTTCCATGTTCGGCCCGATCACCAATGGACCGGAGCTTATCCGGCCTGGCCCTCCGAAACCGCCCGCGGACTTTATCGCATAGGAGCAGCGGATCTGGCCTTCAACTGGCTCAAACAGCTGGCCCGAAGTGCCAACCAGGGCCCGTTTGCCCAGGCCCATTTTGCCGATGGCGTAGTTGACCTGGACGAGGGTGGGGCACGTAAAGCGCCCTCAGATACACCCTACATAACGGACTGGGCCTGTTCGTCAAGCGGGAGCTGGGTTACGGTGATCCTGGAGGGAATTTTCGGCCTCCGACCCACCCTGACAAAGGGACTCACCGCGAAGCCCAGGTTTGCGTCTTTGGACCCGGATTCGACTTTGCGCAATGTGGCCTATCAGGGCAGGCTGTACTCCGTTTCCCGTAAGGGTGCGGCACCCCAGTGAGTGCCGGCGGTATTGTATCCTGACTGACGACCCCGAACGTTGAGGCCGATCGATGGCAGCGCAGATCAGCCTGCGCTAACTTGTGGCCAGCAGCATATATGAACGCGGATTCATGCGCCCAGGCCTCCTTTTCCCCATGATTTTGCTGGCGGCATCTTCTCAAGCCCAAATCCCCGATGTCCGCCAGTTGGCACGGGATATCGCGGCACAATCGTCGGACTCCGAGCAAGAGGTACGCGTAACCGCCTTCATGGAGCAGGTCAGGGCCATCGGTACGCCGCTGCTTGAAAACGACACAACCGCCGTATTCATCTATCACGGGCCCGGCAAACGCGTCCGGATTTCCGGCGATATGACCCATTGGGCGAGCGAAGTTGAGTTTGCCCGAATCCCGAACACGGATGTGCATTACTACCGCGGCACTTATCCCGCCGAGGCCCGGCTGGAGTATGCGCTCATTGTGGATGACCATCCCCCGATTCCCGATCCGCTCTGCCCCAACAAAGTGCTGAACGGACTTGGGGCCCTCTCCGAACTGGTAATGCCCGCATATCGGTATCATCCGATTTTTGAGGCAGTTCGCGGCGGCACATTCGGGAATTATGACCGCGTTACGCAGTATCAGCTGCCCGCCGGAATCATGGGCTACCCTACAGAGATACACATCTACGCGCCGCCCGGATACGACACATCAGAGGATTCTTTTCCCGCCGTATTTCTGCAGGATGGTCGGGATTACATCGAATATGCCCATACGCCCGCCGCGTTGGATCATCTGATTGAGTCCGAAGCTATCGCACCGATACTGGCCGTGTTTATTTCACCGCCCAACCGGCACCAGCCGGCTACGCCGAATCGGGCCACCGAGTACGGCCTTAACCCGGATTATGCGCACTTCATGGCGGAAGAGCTGGTCCCATTTGTTCAAGAGCGGTATAGGACGATCGCCCAACCTTCAGCCCGGCTGGTAGCCGGTCCCTCCTTTGGCGGGCTGGTGTCAGCCTATGTACCGTTCCGGCACCCCGATATCTTCGGTCTCAGTTACAGTCAGTCCGGGTATCTGTCCTTTAGGGGTGATTCGTTGCTTGACGCTTACGAGCGGTCCGGCCGAAAGTCTGTTCGTCTTTTTGTGGACATCGGACGCTATGAGCGGAGTGTGGGCCGCGGCTGGTTGCCGGACGACGAGGTGGATTTCCTGGCGGCCAACCGCCGGTTCCAGGACCTGCTGGCCGCCAAGGGCTATGACTTCGTGTACCGGGAATACCCTGAGGGGCATACCTGGGGCAACTGGCGGGCCCATCTCATGGATGCGCTGGCCCATTTCTTTCCGGCCGGGTTGACTCATTGATCGCAGTCCGGCAGCCTCACTATTGATGTCTTAGCTCTTACAAAGCCCGTCAACCACGCCGTTTTGCCCGTTTCACGGGCCCTGCGACCCCCACATGCAGATGCCGCGGCTTCCGAGGCCAATACGATGTTCCGCGGCATGTTCAGGAATTGTCGAAAAAAGCCGGATCCTTGCCAATGGCTCTCTCGGACGGCGCATATACCTGGTGGAATAATGGCCCAACCGGCGCGTCGGTAACCATCCCGTACGTGTTTCCGTTCACGCACAAGGCGGGGCCTCAATTCCAATTGTCGCCAAATATGCTGGCCCGAATTTGGCAGGCACCATGCCTAAACGGTCGACAAGCGTGGGAGCCCTTCAGCGTCATTGCGCGCTGCTCCACGATTCTCTCGCCTGAGGCCAACCTGGCGGAGGATGTCCCGCGCAACGGCCAGTAATTCGCGAGGAGCACGAACCGTCTCGCCTGCTTCCATGCGCACGGCAATAAGCAGCGGACCTATAGCGGCAGAAGCAGCGCTGCCGGACAGAATATTCACGAGTCCGCGTGCAGACACGCCCCCGGCCAACATGGCAATGACCAGGTTGACGATGTCCCGCGTACTTGACTCATTGTGCGGGCTGAACCGCTCCAGAAGGGAGCGGAATGTGTCCAACGCAAGCTGCGGTTTGCCCAGGTCAACGAAGAGCGATACCCCCTTGCCCAAGATGCGGGCGGAGAGTGAAACTCCATCGACTGCCGTGAGACGATTCTTGAGATAGCTGCAGGATGCGTGGGCACGCTCTGAACGTCCTGTTGACATTGCAAGCCTGGCCGCGGCCATGTGGGCATCAAATGCCCATTCCTGAAGCGACAATTGTTCGTGGTGGTCAAAGCGGTTCACTATCTCCGCATAAGCTTCTATCGCCGAATCGAGCCTACCCGACTGTTCCAGAGCAGCCCCCTTCAGCATCAGGCCCTCAGCAATCGCCCCCTGAAGATTCGGCTCGTGCGATTTCCCAAATCGCCGGATCAATCGGTCACAGCCTGCCACCGCGCTAATTGGGTCATTATTATCGTAATGCGCTTGAGCCTTGAAAACCATCGCGCGGCAAACGGGCCAATGCAGCCCTGCCTGGTCGCTGTTGCCGAAGCGGTTAATGACTTCCTGCCAGGCTTGCATGGCTAACTTCACATCGCCTGTGGCCTGCCTGATATGGCCCCGGATCAAAAATGCGTACGCCACCGCCCACTGGCCGAAAGACTCATCTGAGCACTCAAAGCGAACAATGGTGTCTTTGCAGACGGAACGCGCTGACACAAACTCCTTCAGCTCCAGCTTTACCGTGGCCTGAGCGAACATGGTGACAGCCACATACCCCTTCACGGCTGTGGTTTTTGAGTTTCCGAAGCGATCAATCACTTCTCCATACGCTGCTGAGGCCGTTGCCAAATCACCCTCCGACTGCGCTGCGCTGCCCCGATTGAATAGTGACGCTGCATCTTGAAGAACGGTAGCAGACTCTGCAACAGCATCCGCAAGTTCCGGGATGTCTTCAAGGATTCTGCTGGCTGCCTGGCGAACAGTCTTGGATTCGACCGCCTCCTCAATCCGTGAACCGGAATCTGCCTGCCGCTCAGGATTGCCGTAGAACGCAGCCATGGACCTGACTAGGTACTCTACAGCGCCTGCCTCGTCGCGGTCTCGCCGCAACTTGTAGTAGATGCTGAACAGTCCTTCTGTGGCGGCATACAGACGTTTTCTCCCTTTCCCCGTTCTTATAACAGCACCGCGGTCCACCAGACGTCCGAGCATGGTGGATACCGTTCGTATGTCAAGGCGTGCCCGGTCGCGGACTTCACTCGCTGTGGATGGCTGCCAGAGGTCAATGACAGCCAGAAAAACTCTACGTTCGGTCCTGGCCAGTACTTTAAGACACCCGCGAAAGTACTCTGTGCGCTCGTCCACGAGACGTACCAGATCTTCCATCAGCTTCTGAGCAGCCTTGTGACGGTTGAATCCGGCAACGATAGCCAGAAGACGGGGACTGCCTCCCGTTAGAATCTCCAGGGGACGGATCAGCCGCTCTTCAACGGATTCTCCGGTGATGTTCGTCCAGAGCCGCTGGCAGTCTTGGGTATTGAGGGGCTTCAATTCCAGAACCCGGAAGAAGTCAAAAAAGGGCGCTTCCGCATCCGTAAGTCCCCGAAATTGACTGGTAGCTGAGCCAACCAGCATTATCTGAGGCTCAGTCTGCAGAATCTGGCGCAGCTTCCATCCAAAGTCTTCGTTCACATCCTGCAGTAGAGCCTGGAAATTCTCTACCATGAGAACGAGCCGGCGGCCGAGCCTGTCAGCCGCATCCAGCACAGCCGCCCTGGCGTGAAGCTCCAGGTCCTGGCTGCGCCAGCGTTTGCACAGATTCGCATGCCGGCCCCTTAATTCCCGCGCCAACCCCAGATCCCGTCGAGCGCATTCGGCGGCCAGGTAATAGAGGGCATCAAGCCAGAAATCAGCCATATGGAAAACTTCCAGGCTTTCCTCCATAAAGCGGACCGGAAACAGTTTTCGTGCGAGCTCGTCTCTGCTGCGCAATTCTGCGGCCGTGCGGGCCAACAACATGGTCTTGCCCCGTCCGCGGGAGGCCACGACCATAATGTGCTGACATGAATCCGACTCGCTATTGTCCTGGAGGATGCTCACAATGGTCTCAAATTCGAATTGGCGCACGACAAACTGCTCAACCAGATCGGAGTCATCCTGAAATGCTCCCGGATTGAATTTGCGGATCCTCCCTTGGTGTCCGCTGATCATGGCACCAGCGTCAACTCCTTGGATCATCAAGCGGTGTATAGTGCCCCTTAAATCGCGCTGCGAACCAGTCCTTCAGCAGTTGAAATGAGAATTCATGGCCAGCTTCACCGGACACAAGGTATCCATCGTGTTCCAGGACATCCAATACTCCAGTAATCCGGTCTACTTTGTCCGCTACGGTCAGCGGGAGTTGGCGCGCCAGTTCGTTTTGGGCATGATGACTGAAAACGCCCTGAATGGCCGACTCCGCGAGAATCCGCAGCGCAATCTCATAATCGCTTGATTGAAGTGCTTCCCTAAGTCGTGATTCATAGTGTGCGAGGTCAATCTGCCCGGACGGACCCAGGAGCTGTGTCCGATATACCGTGCGCACATCTTGAACAGTTACGTGATCCTGCTGCCTAACCGCGGCGAAGTCCCGAAGTCTTGCAAAGAAAGACTGAATATGATGCGGTACACCGAGGCCGAGTAGGTTGTAGACCTCTTCCGCCACACCAGCCTGCAGACGCATTCCCGGCCCTTGAGCGAGACGCTCCAGGCACCGGATACTTGTCGGCCTGTCCCACGGTTGAAGTCTGTAGGAATAAAGGTGGTTGATGCGGTCCGAAAGGCCCAATTGGCGGACAAGAGGTTGTAGGCCGATACTGCCTGAAATCAGTAGAACCGGAGCCCTGCGGCCCAGCGTCTGAACGGCACCGCGAAGCCAACTCAAGAATTCATCGACTCTATGTGCCCCCCGCTCAGGATCACGGTTCAGCAATCGTTTAAGGAACACAGGCAGTTCGTCAATGGCCAGCAGGACTCGTTTGCTTTGCGCCGCACAGTCCCGAAACAGCTGCTCACCATGCCGCCTCCAATTCTGTTCATCAAGGCCAGCCCGAACCTTGATGCGGAAGTCAAGAGCTGAGATTTCCTCAACGTTCTTACCGAAGAACCTCTTCATTCGACTGACGACCCTTGAAGAAATCGGCCGCACAGGCTGCGTTGCAGCAGCCAGCTCAGCAATCACGTCCTCAGGACGCGTCGCCCCCTCCACATCGCAGAAGAACATCAGCCAATCCTCCTCCATCAGCTGTCGGCCAAGTTCCTGTACGACGCTGGTTTTTCCCATGCGTCGCTGCCCGGTAAGCAGTACATGGTTATGCTCACCAACGAGCTGTTTCAGGATTACCAGGTCATCTTCACGGTTGAAGAAGTCTTCGCCGCTGACCCAGCGCCCGGTAGCCATTCTCATCACGCCGCCATAGCAATGGTTTCCAAATATTAGACAACAGTTTTGTTGTCTACAGAATTGTTGACAGGGATGTTCCGGCATTTGACCAACAACCGCCAAAGCGTCCGGGGGCGGGCGGCTGATTGATGTCCAGAGCTTCCCGGTCCTCACTCCGTGCGATCAGCGGATTTGCATGATGCAGTCAAAGCCATCGGCTCGCCAGCACCGGACCAAAACACAGAACGCGCGCACCTGAGCAGATGCGCGCGTCCTGTTGTGCATTCAATGCCCTGCTCAGTCATCCGTGTCCAGGATGTCGTCAATCCGTGCGACAATATCCTGCAGATGCAGCCGCGTCATGTTGTCACGGGTACGCACGGCGGCCCGTGAGGCACGCGTCCTCAGCGTCTGAAGTTCGCCGCGCACATAGGCACGAATATCCGACTGACTCACATCAATCGGAGCCATGCCAAAGCTGGCGAAGAAAGACGGCACCGAAGGTGCCTCCTGCGTCATCAGATATTCCAGACGCTCAAGATGTCCGCGCTGAAGGTTACGCCGGAATGGCCCGATCGCCGAAGAATTGCTCAGCTCTCCCCAAATACCGGTTCGAAGATCCTCCAACAGCTCGGCAAATGTGTAGATGGTCTCGCCGTTGGCCAACGCATCCGACTCCAGCATACGGCCGATGCGGATCGGATCCAGCAGTGTGTTGACAGCGGACACCTGATAGCGGCGGACCCGATCCATCGCTCCTACCCCTTCAATGCGGCGCAGAACATCGGTATGAAGGAGCCAACTCGGTGTCGCAAAAACTTCCTCGCTGAGCCAGTCCATGGATTCCCCCTGGCGATCCGCAGGCACCCGCGTATACACCACGCCATCCTGATCATAGGTCTTGTAGTTCTCGTAATGCCCGCCTACATTCGCGGCCACATGCCCGACATAGCGGTACCACTGGGAAACCAACTGGCCGTACATCTCATTGAGATCGCCGTAATCTTTGGCATCTTCAGCCGTCCAGTTGATCAGCTCATCCAGGATGATCTTCAAATTGGCGATGCCGTAATTGCTCGCCTTGACCGCATCATCGCCCAGGTCCTCATTCTGCGAACGCGGATCGACGCGCGGACCTTGGCGTCCGTAGAAATACATCGGATCACCCGCACGCTCCACCACCCAGCCGTTCAGGGTTTCGCGCTCTTCGTCGGCTGAATCCACATCCGGCAACACACTGTAGCCCCACTGGACCGACCACTTATCATACACCCCGACATCCGGCATATAATTCGTCACGCCGTCACCAGGCTGCGCCACATAGTTGAAACGCGCATAATCCATAATGGACGGAGAAGTGCCGTGTTCGTCGGTAAACGCTGGCGACCGTAGTGAGTCCACCGGGAATGCGTAGCTGGATCCCCAGTTGTGCGGCAGTCCGATGGTATGGCCTACCTCATGGGCCGACACAAATCTGACCAGACGCCCCATCACCTCGTCTCTGAACTTCACGCCGCGGGCATCCGGGTTTACCGCTGCGGTCTGCACGAAATACCAGTTGCGCAGCAGATTCATCACATTGTGGAACCAGCCTATATCGCTCTCAAGTATCTCGCCGGTGCGCGGATCGTGTACATGCGGACCGAAGGCATTCTGCACATCTGAGGAGAAATACCGGATCACCGAGTACCGCACATCTTCAGGGCTGAACTCGGGATCCTCCTCGGCAGATGGCGGATCCTTAGCCATGATGGCATTCTTGAACCCTGCAGCCTCAAACGCAACATTCCAGTCGTCCACGCCCTGCTTCAGGTAGGGCCGCCATTTCATCGGTGTAGCCGGATCAATGTAGTACACGATAGGCTTGACAGGCTCTGTGAGTTCTCCACGCGCGTAGGCCTCAGGATCCTTGGGCTCCAGGCGCCAGCGCGTGATATAGCAGCGGGACTCGGCCTTCTGCGCGTCCCGCCCGTAGTCGATCATGGACACACTGAAAAAACCGACACGCTGGTCACAGAGCCGCGGCTGCATGGGATCATCCGGCAACAGAATCATGGACTGGTTCATTTCCACCGAGATCGTGCTGCTGGACTGATTTGAGGGCGGCTGGGCGGCATCATAACTCAAGACGTGCCGAATCTCAATATTGCGGGGATAACTCCTGGCCGAGGTGATATAAGTCCGGCTGCCATCAACACGACGCACGCGATACGCCTCCCGCTGGAAGGACGATATCCCGAGCGCGGGGACATCTTCGGTGAACAGACCGGTAGTCTCGATCACGCTGGCGGTAGAGTCGTCGTTGCGGGCCTGAATTTCAAACGAGCGCAGGATGGGCTCAAAGTTTGAGTTCCTAACCGCCTGATAGATCGGCTTATCCTCATCGGCTACATTCTCGTAGGACACCACCCGCAGGAGGATCTTCTTGCCCTGCTGCTGCCACCGCAACACCTGTGTATTGGCTTTCATGCCGCCGTAACTGAGATTGTTAGCTGTGGCCGCCAGGCGGGTAACCATCAGCATCTCCCGTTCCAGCATTGAATCCGGGATCTCGTAGAACAGCTCCTCATCAATCCGGTGGACCAGAAAGAGGCCGGAGTCAGACTCGGCCTTATCGGTGATCACCTCCGAATACTTCTTGAATCCATCCTCAGATTCCTCGTCCGACTTATCAGCGGGCGATTCAGCCATCGGAGGAGCGGCCGTGCGGCTCCGGGCACAACCGGCCAGGAGCAGAAGTACCAGCAGCACATGGCCGGTGGAGTGCAAAAGGTTCGTCAGTAACATGAAGTTTCTCTGTTTGGAGTTGAAAATGCCGAGCGTACAGCTATCTGGAGAGGATACGCGCTCGGGCGAGCAATCGGTCCGTGCTGAGTCTGTGATCACGGAAGTAAACCAGTCCGGTATACCATTGGACATGCCTGTGCAAACGCGATTCCAGCATACGGCGTACCGCCAAATCGGGCGAAGTATATCTATACTCATGTAATCCCTGTTTGATCAGAGCCGCAGACTCATACCATGCCGGCTCCGACTCCCACCGCATCGCCGCCCCCAAATCCACCTGCCAGTTGTTGAAGCTTCCGATCACATAGAGATCGCCGGGCAGCGGCTGCTCGTCCGGAGGCACATATCGGAAGGTCACCTCCACATACTCCGCCTCAATATCCCCAAACTCGTCCCGTCCGCCGATTACGGACTGTCCGTTTAGCAGACGGCCGGAACCTGTGTCCGGAAATCGGGCATAGTCCGGCTGAAGCAGCACCTGGAAGGGAGTGGTAGACAAATCTATGCGCTCCACATCCCCACGCGGAGCCAGATCCGCTATGTCCACCAGATAATCGCCCGATCTGGAACCGTACGAGACTTCGGGCTCCAGGTAGTACAGCATATCGGCACCGCCGCCCAGCCGCGGCGTTTGTGTACACCGGGCGGCCAGCAGCCGGCCACCCTCAATGAAGCACGCCGTCATGTCAAAGACCGCGCTGGTCAGCTCCGTCGGCGGTGTCACCACCAGCCGGGGCTGAATTACCGGCAGTACCTGCGGTCCCGTCAGCAGCAGATCCAGACTCATGAGCGCCTGTGCGGTACCTTCCGCCACAAAGAACGGTCGCTCAAACAGCGGCTCGTCCTCGCTGCCCTGCTCCGTAACGCGAAGTACATAGTTGCCGCTGATTCGAAAACCGATGGATTCGTTCGGGAATCGGTAGCGGTAGTGGGTGAACGGCACCTGTGTATTCCGGGAGACTGAATAATCCAACAGATCATCCCGAAAGAAGCTCTCCATGAACTCTCCCGGCGACAGATCCCGCCGCCATTCCCTGTCCGCGTGATAGAAGTACACCGACAACGGCCGGGCCTGCCAGGTCATCAGGTCAAACTCCAGCGTCAGTGCCGGTCCGCCGTGCATATTCAGCACGGGCAGATCCTGCTCGTCAGCGGCATACAACTGAATACTCCTGACGTTGTCTGATGCCCCAATCAGCCCGCCTCCCTGCGCGACGGGCGCAGGAGCCAGCATCTGCTGCTGCCCGGAGCACGCCGCCATCACAGCGAGCAGGCATACAGGTAGCGTTCTTAAAGTGCCGAAGATAGTGCGGACAGGCGGGCCAACCCGCCTGGTTTTAGTCGCGCATCTACCGCAGAGCGCCCCCTGAGAAACCGGACCCTCCGCCCTCGCCGCGGCCATTCCTGACCACGCCGGCCCCCGTTTTTGCACGATACGCCGACTACGCAGCTCCATCGGACGTTCTGTCGGAATTCATAGTCGTCGCACGCTTACCGGAGGTGACCATTGGACGCTGTATTGTAAATTACGCATCCAACGCGCCCCTAACCCCTATGTCTGAGTTCTGCCACCTGCACTGCCACACGACCTACTCACTGCTGGACGGAACCGCGCGCATAGATAAACTGGTCAGAAAAGCCCAGAAACTGGGCATGAAGGGCCTCGCCATAACCGATCACGGCAATCTCTTCGGCGTGCCCGAGTTCTATACCGCCGCGCGGAAAGCGGGCCTCAAGCCGGTGATTGGCTGCGAATTCTACCTGACCCCCGTGAGCATGGAGAATCGCAAGAACCGGACCCGCCATCACCAGCTGCTGCTGGCTAGGAATGAGACCGGTTACCGCAATCTGGTCGCCCTGTCGTCGCTGTCCTTCTCAGAGGGATTCTACTATAAACCCAGAATTGACTTTGAAACGCTGGTCAAGCACAGCGAGGGCCTCATCGCAACCACCAGCTGCATTCAGAGCGAAATCTGCCAGGCCATCATGAATCGGACTGACCTGCAGGCGCGCGCCGTGTTCAAGAAATACCTCGATGTGTTCGGCGACAACTTCTACGTAGAAGTGCAGCCGCCAGTAATGGATGATCAGGAATACGTCAACGCGACGCTGGTCAAACTGGCCCGCGAATTCAATGTACCGGTTATTGCCAGCAATGATGTCCACTATGTGGAGCAGGAGGATTTCAATGCGCAGGAAGTGCTGCTCTGCCTGCAGTCCAACAGCAAGCTCTCCGATCCGAACCGATGGACTTTCGGAGAGGGCAAACTGTTCTTTAAGTCCGCCAGCGAGATGTACACCGGCCTCGGTACGGAAAAAGAGGTCACGCCCTGGCTGGAGGAAACCGGTGCAGTTGTAGACCAATGCAATGTGGAACTGCAGCTGGATGAGCTCCTGATGCCGCATTACCCCATTCCGCCCGAATTTGCCAATGATAGCGACCGCTATCTGCGACACCTGGTCTTTGACGGAGCCCGCCATCGTTACGGGGAAATCTCTCCCGAGGTAGAAGCGCGGCTCAACCTGGAGCTGAGCATCATTGGGGAGATGGGGTACTCCGGGTACTTCCTGATTGTACAGGACTTCACCACGGCCGCGCGCAACATGAATGTGGATGTAGGACCGGGCAGAGGCTCTGCGGCGGGCAGTGCGGTGGCCTACTGTCTGGGCATCACCAATATTGATCCGCTCAAGTACGGCCTGCTTTTTGAACGATTTCTAAATCCCGAGCGCATTTCCATGCCCGACATCGACATCGACTTTGATGATGTCGGACGCGGCAAGGTCATCGACTATGTGGTCAACAAGTACGGACGTGACAATGTATGCCAGATCATTACCTACGGTACCATGGGGGCGAAGACCGCGATCCGGGATGTGGCGCGCGTGCTGGAGATCTCAATGCCGGCCACAAATCGGTTTGCCGGATATATACCGGATGGTCTGAACGTTACGCTGGCCGACGCACTTAAGGAAAGCCAGGAGCTCAAGGCGGAGCTGAAGCTGGCGAAAGAGCTGGTGAAAAAATCCGAAGCTCGCCCCGGCTTCGATGTGAATCGCCTCTCCAGACGGAATCAGGATCGTCTCAAACTGCCGGATCTGCTCAAGTACGCTCAGATCCTGGAGGGCGGTGTGCGGCATACCGGAGTCCATGCCGCCGGCGTGATCATCGCGCCGGGCCGGGTAAGCGACTATATCCCGACGGCTATTGCCAAGAATAAGGGTGAGCAGGTTCTCACCACCCAGTACGATGGCAACTGGGTGGAGCGGTTCGGGCTGCTGAAGATGGATTTTCTCGGGCTGACCACTCTGACCATCCTGCGCGAAACCCTCGAATTGATCCGGCGGAACCGCCAGGAGGAAGTGGACCTTGACGCGGTGGCGCTGGATGATGAAAAAACCTTCCAGCTGTTTCAACGCAGTGAAACCACCGGCATCTTCCAGTTTGAATCCGCCGGTATGCGCCGATGGCTTACCCGACTGCGCCCGACGGATTTCAACGATCTGATTGCCATGAATGCGCTCTACCGCCCGGGGCCTATGGAGCTGATCCCGGACTACATTGCCCGCAAGCACGGCGAAAAACCCGTTACGTATCTGCATGATTGTTTGGAACCGGTGCTGAAAAGCACATTCGGACTGCCGGTGTACCAGGAACAGGTGATGCAGATGGCCCAGGTAATGGCCAGCTATACGCTGGGCGAGGCGGATATACTGCGCCGCGCCATGGGGAAGAAAAAGAAGAAAGTGATGGCCAGGCAGAAAGATGTCTTTGTCGGCAAGGCCATGGAAAATGGAGTTTCTGAAGCCGTTGCCGAGAAAACCTTCACCATGATGGAGGCCTTTGCTGGCTACGGCTTCAACAAATGCCTTACCGGCGACACGCTGATTACCCATGCCGCCACGGGTGAGTCCGTACCTCTGGCAACGCTCTTCCGCCGGGGTCCGAACGGATTCCTGATTGATGCACTCGATTCCGGCGGACGATTCGTAATGCGCCCGGTGACCGACATATTCTTCAACGGCATTCAGGACGTTTTCACCATCAGGACCGGTTCAGGCCGCGGGCTTACGGCCACCGCCACGCATAAACTCCTCACGCCGCAGGGTTGGGTGCCTTTGGCCTGCCTGGGGCCGGGCGACATACTCTATACGCCCCGCCCTGAATTCCACCTATCACCGCGCGCCGAACTGGCTGTCCCGGTAATGGCAGGTCCCGCTTGGCCGAAGCGGATCCGCACTGATGGTCTGGACATGGAGATTGCGGAAGATGCCATCGTTTCCATCACGCCGGCGGGCCGTAGAGCCACCTATGATCTGACCGTGGCCGAAGATCACAACTACCTCGCCAACGGTCTGGTAGTCCATAACAGTCACAGTGCCGCCTACTCCCTGGTTGCCTACCAGACCGCGTATCTGAAAGCCAACTATACGCCGGAATTCATGGCTGCTGTCCTGACGAGTGTGGCGGGTGATTCAAAAAAATTCGCCAATATGCTGGGCGAAACCCGCCGCCTCGGTCTGGAGCTGATGCTGCCATCTGTCCGCCTCAGCCACCGGAAGTTTGCCGTGGAAGGCAGTAACATCCGATTCGGGCTGGGTTCCATTAAAGGTCTCAGCAACAATACAATTGAGTCCCTATTGAAATTGCGCCGGGAGTCACAGTCCCCGACCACACTCTTCTCGCTGGCGCGCTCTCTGGATCAGAAGGATCTCAGTCGAAAGACGCTGGAGTGTCTGATCTATTCCGGGGCCCTGGACGAAATCCCCGGGCACAGGGCCCAGAAAATCAAGGGCATTGACATGGCCATTCACGATGCCGCTGAGCAGCGCAAAGCTAAAGTCAGCGGTCAGTTTGCGCTGTTTGGAATGGAGGGCTCCACCATCCTGGGAGAACCCTCACTTCCAGACTGTGCACCCGCGCACAAGGCGGAAGTACTGGAGCACGAAAGAAACCTGATTGGCGCGTTTGTGTCGGGGCATCCCCTGGATGATTGTAAGGTGGAACTGGCGGCTATCCGGCCCGCCATGCTGGATTCCACCGAGCCGCGGAACGGCAACGGGTATCGGCAGTCGGGGCATACCTTCTGCGGTGTCGTTACCGATGTCACCCGGCGCAAAACAGGTAAGGGGGCCTATGTACTGGACGCGACCTTTGAGGATAAGACCGGGCAGGGCAGTATTCTCTGTTTTTCCGATACGGTGCGTCAGCCATCGATGCAGGATTGGTACCACACATCGTTTGCGGATGACATTCTCAAACCGGGCAGTGTTTTTCGGGTCCGCGGTGAAGTTGAATCCCGCGGCGGCACGATCCAGGTAAAGGTTCGTAATGTTCGCGATCTGGTACCGATGTCCCTCATCCGACAAAGCATCGTGCAGCTTGTGGTCAGAATGCCTCTATCGGACGCGGACCCCACGCTGATGCCTACGTTCGCCCGGCTGTGCCGTAAGCACCCGGGCTCCTGCCAGCTCTGGTTTCAAGTCCGGCAGGATGATCAATGGACCACACTCAGGAGCCGTAACATCACGCTGGATCCCACTGCCGAGTTTATGCAGTCAGCGGCGGACCTGTTTGGCGGAGACAGGGTTAAGGCCGTGCTCAGCAACGACATTCCGATGCCCCAGCCCAGTGTACTTTTCGTCTGCACGCATAATTCCGCCCGCTCCCAGATGGCGGAGGGGCTGCTACGCAACATGTACGGCGATCATTATGTCATCGGCAGCGCCGGCACCCATCCATCCGCAGTCAGCCCGCATGCCGTAGCCGTGATGAAGGAGATGGACATTGATATTTCAGGACATTCGTCCGATTCACTCGATAATTTTGCCGACCCGGCTCCCGATTACGCCTTCACCCTGTGCAATTCGGCGGCTGATTCCTGCCCGCGCGCCTTTGCCCGGCGCCGCGTGGGGCATCGCAGCTTTGCCGACCCGCGAGCCACCAAGGGAGCCGAAGAAGAGGTGCGCGCGGCTTTTCGGCGCGTGCGCGATGAGATCAAACAGTGGATTGCCCGCGAATTCAACCCCCGCAAGTGATGACCCCGCGGCTTACCGATGATGGCCGAAGACCCGTTCTTGACCTGCATGGATGCAGCGTGGCAAAGGCTTTGGCCCTCACGCGCGCCCTGATCGTTGAGTCTGTAAAGAGGGGTCGGGATTCCGTTGAGCTCATTCACGGCAGCTCTACCAGTAACATTGAAGACCATCGGCCCACAATCAGAAGCGCGCTCCGAGAGTTAATCAGCAGCGGCCGAATGTCCCTGCATGTAGGTCAGTACCTTAAGCGTGACGCAAGTATGGTTGTTGCCCTCCGCCGGCAGACCCGGCAACCGGACCGACGGCCGATCACCCTTCAGAAGATCTCCCGGCAATGAAGCCGCTGGTTGGCATAACGACTTCACTGGAGCAGAAGCAGCAGCGGCTGGATGTGGATTATGTGCAGTGTGTGGCCGCGGCCGGGGGTGTACCGATTCTGCTGCCGGCAGCTGAAACAGCCGACCTGGCAGTGGAGCTGATTGATCGAATCTCGGCGCTGGTTGTTCCGGGTGGGCCGGGCATCACATGCAACATGGAGGGCATGTTGCCGGACTCACTGGAGCCTGCCGATCCGGTACGCTGGGTATCGGACAACCACTATTGGAATGCGGCGGGTGCATGTGACTTGCCCATTCTGGGCATCTGCTACGGAATGCAGCTGATGAATGTACTTGCCGGAGGAACGCTGTTTGCCGATGTGGAGCGCCAGCAGGCTGGCGCAGCGGTCCACAGCGAAAAGCGCGGTGCCACCGGCCATCCCATTCGCATTACGGCTGAGTCACACCTGAATCGCTTGTTGGGCACCCAATCCATGGAGGTGAATTCACGCCACCTGCAGGCTGTACAGATTCCCGGCAGAGGACTGACTGTCTCCGCTCGGAGCCCAGACGGAGTCATCGAGGCGATTGAGTCGGCGGATGGCCGGCATATCGGCGTACAGTTTCATCCCGAAAAAATGCGGCTCCACCCGCTGTTTGACCATCTGATCACATGCGCGCGAGCCAGATAGACACATCGCGCAGGAACCTGCGGTCATTCGGGCTGCTGGTCGGACTGATTACCGCGCTGATTGGCGGCTGGCTGTCGTGGAAGGAGCACGGATTCATGCTCCTGGGCGCAGGCCTCCTGTTGATCCTGTTGGGCTTTGCTCTCCCCAAATGGCTCAAGCCGCTGTATGTGCCCTGGATGGCTTTGGCTTTCGTTCTGGGATTTGTCATGACCCGGGTATTGCTGACCCTGCTGTTTTATGCTGTCATGACTCCCATCGGTATCGTAATGCGCTGGACCGGTCGAGATCCGCTGCGGCGGAAGATTGACAGGTCGGCCAGGACTTACTGGATTCCCAAAGCTCGCACCGAAGATCTTACGAAACACCTGCAGCGCTACTATTAGCTGCCGCCATCCGCGATGAACTGATCAGGCGGTCCTCAATGTGGGCCGTAGAATCTGTACCTTGTACAGTTTGAGTGCAGATTCGGTGGTTGCAGGAAATCCAGGAGAACGACAGCCGAACAATTGTTAGGCTGCTATACCCGTCGCTGGTGCAGCTCGGCGGGTGCGCGGCCTTGTAGGCCGCATATGACCCAGGAACGCTACACGGGAACGCTCTTTACTGAGGATTTTCTGAAGGTCGGTATTCGGCATCAGCCGGAGTGGGAAGCTCTTTCCGCGATAGAACTGGAAAGCCTTGACCACACTTTGCGCCATCTCTTCAATAAATTCCCAACTGATCGTACGCCCAATGAGAGCCAGACGGAAGACGACCTGATCTGGCCCGTTTTGAGGACCTTGGGATGGACCTCATCGCTTCGTCGGCAAAACCTTTCGCAGCGCCACCGGCGCGATGTGCCGGATGGCCTCCTTTTCGCCAGCGCAGAGGCCAAACAGCACGCCAACAACCTTGCTGCGGACTGGAAGCGTTACGAATGCGGACTTGCGCTGTTGGAGGCCAAGCGGTGGCAGAGGCCGCTGGACCGACGGTCCGGTTCGCCAGGCGAAGATATTACACCCTCTTCGCAGATGCTCCACTATCTCAGACGCGTCGATGATGTTACCAACGGCCGGCTGCAGTGGGGGATCCTGACTAATGGTGCGCGCTGGCGGCTGTACCATACACGGGCCGTTTCGGTGGCAGACGACTACTTCGATGTGAATCTGCACGGACTGTTGTCTTCGCTTGGCGACGATTCCGCGTCGGATTTTACGGAGCGGTCGCACTGGTTGAAGGTATTCGTTCTTCTATTCGGCCTGGTATCATTTATACGCGACCCCGCTTCTGGTCAGGCCTTTCACGAACGGGGCATTCAGGAAAGCCTTTTCTATCAGGAGCGGGTGTCCGCCAATCTATCGCAGGTTGTTTTTGGAGAGGTCTTTCCCGGTCTGGCCCGTGCGGTAGCAGCTGAGGCACCTGAAGCGCCTCTGTCCGATTTACGCGACACCACGCTCATTCTGCTGTACCGCCTGTTGTTCGTGCTCTACGCCGAAGATCGGGGGCTGCTTCCGGTTCACGATCCCCGATATGATGATTACGCGCTCCGGGACCGGGTGCGTGTTGATGTCGGTCGCCGCAAAGACATTGATGATGTTTTTTCGTCCACACAGGCCCTATACTGGTGCCAGTTCAGTGAGCTCTGCGGTGCCCTTTTCTCCGGTGACGCATCCATTGGGCTCCCCCCGTACAATGGCGGTTTGTTTGCGATGGAACGAACCCCGCTGCTCAATGCCATCCGCATAGCTGACGATGTGTTTGCCGATGTGGTGGATAAGTTGTCCTTTGAGGTTTCGCCCGGTGAACCTCGGCGTTATATCAATTACCGGGATCTGGGAGTCCGGCAGCTCGGATCCATCTACGAGCGGCTGCTGGAAAGGGACCTGGTCCGCATGAACGGCACTCTCCAGGTGCGCCTGAGCTCCTATGCCCGGAAAGATACCGGCAGCTACTACACACCGGACAAGCTGGTAAGTCTGGTCATTGACGAAACCCTCGCTCCGCTGATTCAAACACGTATGGAGGCCTTTGCCAAAGCCGGTTCCCCTGAGGACCTGGTGCGGCTGGACCCCGCGTCGCAACTGCTGCAGCTGAAGGTCTGTGACCCGGCTATGGGCTCAGGACATTTTCTGGTCCGCCTGGTTGATCAACTGGCCGATCATATTATTGCGGCTATGACCGAGTCCCGGACGATGCACGACGATTACTGCTCACCCGTGGCTGCGCAGATTGATACCATTAGGGCGCAACTGGAGGCCAATGCCAGGACCTACGGTTGGAATCTGAATTCCGCTCAACTGGAGGATCGACAGATCGTCCGGCGTCTGGTGCTCAAGCGATGCGTCTACGGTGTGGATAAGAACCCAATGGCCGTTGAACTGGCCAAAGTGTCGCTCTGGTTGCACACAGTTACGGTGGGCGCGCCCCTCACCTTCCTGGATCATCATCTCAAGTGTGGTGACAGCCTCTTCGGTGCCTGGGTCGGCCCCACAATGGCCGCCGCAAAAGCGCATCGGCAGCTCTTTACCGGCGATTCCTTGAGTCAGGCTGCCGCGGCCGCGGAAGAGATGCAGGATCTGGAGGCAGTGGCTGACACGGAAATCGCCGAAACCAACCGGTCAGCATTAATCTATGCGAACATAGCAAAGATGACCGCACCGCTGGCTGCCTTTCTCTCATTGCTGCACGGCATTCAATGGCTTAGCGGATCCGACAAAGAGCGGGACCGGGTTACGCGGGCTGTGCTGGACGGTACGCTGGGAGACCCGGTTGAGCTCGCCCAGGGTAGGGTGGATTCTGCGACGAAAGAGGACGAACGGGTGGAGTTGCTGGCCCTTGCCCACCAGGCGGTGTCCATCGGCCACCGGGAGCGATTTCTACACTGGCAGGTAGCCTTCCCCGGCGTGTGGTCCCATTGGCATGAGCGGGAATTACGCGGCGGTTTTCACGCCATCATCGGCAATCCCCCTTGGGACAGGATTGAGGTTCAGGATAAGGAGTGGTTCGGGTCCCGAGCTTCATCCGTCACAGAAGCCAAACATTCCGCAGAACGCAAGCGCCGGATTGCCCGGCTTGAGGCTGCCGGGGACCCGCTGATCGGGGAGTTTCGACTGGCCAGAGCACGGGCCGCCGCTGCATCGCGTGTAGCTAAGTCCTGCGGTGACTATCCCCTGCTGTCCGGTGGAAGCCGCAACCTGTACGCATTGTTTGTGGAGCGGGCGCTTACGCTGCTGCGACCGGATGGTATCGCCGGGCTGCTGGTCCCGTCCGGGATTGTTTCAGACAAGACGGCCGCTGCGTTCTTCAACAGGATCACAGCCGAAAACAGGCTCTGTACGGTGTATGATTTTCTCAACAATCACCGCGAGTTCTTTGCTGCGGTTCACGCGCGTTTTAAGTTCTGCGTGTTCGTCGTGCGCAAGACGCAGGCCCACACACCGGCAAGATTCGCCTTTTACCTCAGCAGCGTGGATGAGCTGGATGATCCGGCCAGGTCGTACTCACTTGCCGGAGCTACCATTGCCAGAGTCAACCCCAATACTGGTACCGCCCCGGTATTCCGCAACCGACGCGATGCTGACCTGACGGCCGGCATCTACGAGCGACTGCCTGTAATGGTGAATCGGTCTTCCCGAAAGGTGCGCAAGGCGTGGCCTCTGCAGTACCGGTGTATGTACCAGATGTCTGCTGACTCGCACGCTTTCAGGACGCGCGCTGAGTTGGAATCCAAAGAAGATGCCTGGCCCATCGGTGATAACCGATATGAAAATAAAGCCGGGATCTGGGTGCCATTGTATGAAGGCAAGATGGTGCAGGCCTTTGATCACCGAGCGGCCGATATCGTCGTCAACCCGGACAATCTGTTCCGGCCCGGCCAGCAGCACCCCATCACTGCCTCCGAAAAGCAGGATCCCACGCGGTTGGCGAAGCCGAGATACTGGGTGCTGGACGATGACCGGCGCTGGGGACATGCCTGCCACTGGGCGATTGCGTTCAAGGATGTGACCGCAGCCACCAATATCCGCACTATGATTGCGGCCATAATCCCTCGGGCAGCGGCTGGGCACACGCTGCCACTATTGTCGCTGGATGGAGGTCAGTCCGACCCGGCATCCGTTGCATGCCGAATAGTTGCGAATCTGGATGCCATTGTATTTGACTTTGTAGCCCGTCAGAAGGTACACGGCAACCATCTGAGCAAGTACATTGTCGAGCAGCTCCCCGTGGTGCCTTTGGACATCTACGATCGGGTCGGATTTGGCGGTGTAAGTGCTGGCAGTCTGGTTCGCACCATCGTCCGGGAGCTGATATACACGGCACATGACCTGGGAGTGTTTGCCCGCGATCTCAAGCTGGTTGATGCCTCGGGTGAAATCTGTCCGCCGTACGGTTACAAGGAGGACCGGCGTATCCGCCTCAGGGCCAAATTGGATGCCGTTTATTTCCACCTGTACGGACTGACCACCCGCCGGGATGTCAGATACATCTATTCCACCTTCCCGATCCTGGAGCGCGAAGAAACCGCCAAGTATGGGCGCTACCTTTCGTGTGACCTCTGCCTGGCCTGGATCAGCGCACTCTCCGCCGGACAGCCAGATGCCGAAATTGTTCTGTAAAGACTGCCTTCTAATCGCCGTGCACCTGGGAGCTTTATGCAATTCTTGCGCCCTTTTCAGCGAAACTGCGGTACATCTGCGTTACCTTGGGACGCTGCCGATATTCCCGTTTCGCCGGGCGCAGAATTTGCGCTGGCGCAGGACGCTCGCCAGATATGTGATGAGTGCACCAAATCATGCAATGAACATCCTGCCGTAGGCACATGCCGCGCTGATGGCTATCCTGATTCACAGAACGCACAACACCCCAGACCAGCTATGAGCTGCGGCTGATAGCGCTCAAGGCTCCTGATCATGAATCCGGCCGCTTGTTTCCAAGCCTGATCAACATGTCTGCTATACGGATTGCGTGCCTGATGCCCATGGTTGTCCAACGACAATTATAACTGGGATCAACGACAATGACTCTACCTGTTGGCTGCGGCAACTATGGTCAACTCCGCTTGGTTGAGGCAGGTGGCTTAACTCATTGAGATACATGGGATTACGGGGTAGATGGGGTGTCATGAGATGACGGGACGTTGCCATCAGGCTACCAAAGTCTAATTGTCGCCGCCCCTAATCTTAATTGTCGCCAAACACATGGTACGCACTTTCCGCTGAATTTCACAGCTGTCATGAATCATCAACCCCAGCGTTCCAATATCCCGTGTGAATACACACCCGTGCCGGAGTTGGTAGTCCAAGCGCTGCCCGAAGAACTGATGCCGGGCCGGATAGGGATGGTAGGCAGGGTGATTTTGGCCGATTTCGGTTGCTGTGTCAAGGACTTGCCCCGTATACCCGTAATACTTATGATATATCCCCCTTCTGCGGTGCTCCAGACCGGCACCGCTCAGTTCTGTAGGCGCTGCGTTTTGCGGCGCTCCGATGCCTCCCACGCCTTGTGCGCCGCCTCAACCGCCCGAGCCGCGTACTCCCGCCCCTCTTGACCGCCTGACGCTCTAATGACTCCCAAGACAGAGTTTGCCCGGCCGGCGGTTCTGGAGCATTTTGCATTCATGCATATGAGTTCGGCAGGGTCCACAGCCAGCACCTCGTAGATTTCGTAGAGCAGGTCAAAGCCCCGGGTATACGGGACATCATGGCCATACTTGCTTATCTGAGGATCGGCCGCCTGGCTCAGCTCCGATAAGGCCAACTTAGCCTGCACATCGGTGCCGTGCAGATAGATCTGAACCAGTTCATCCGCCAGGGCATCTCGTTCCTCTTGGGAAAACATCACTTTGGGGGCATATCCCTGGCGGAGAATCTCGTAGGCCATGGACATACCGTAACTCCCGTATACTCCGTCACCTTCCGGCTCCCCGTACAGATACGCCATCGGATCTTCTTTCAGGAGTTGAAGGGCCTTTTCTATCGTTGGGCAGCCTACCGGTTCTCTCATTAGATCGTCCATAATGATAAGCCCGTTGCAGGAGATGTCGGGGGGCACAAAGGAATTGTCCTGAGCGGTCGCAGCAGCCGTTATCAACAGCAGCAGCAGTAAGGATATGATTCTCATGTTCTTGATCTTTAGCATCCATGGTTGCCCGATTCACCCCCTGCCGCTACGTTCGCGTTCGTCCATCCCGAGAGATAGCGCCAGAAATTGCCGGTACTGATCGACGTTCCTCCTTTACCAGCCTTCTTGTACTTGGGGATAAACTCGCTCCACAGTGCCGTGCCGGCCGCGACGACCTCATTCCCGGGACCGTGCAGATTCTCCAACGCCCGCAGGAATGACTGCCCCGTCGCTCCTGTTAGACAGTCGCTGTACCCCTTTTCATGATACCGTTCATGGGCCTCCACGGCTATTTGAAATTTACTCATATCACGCAGCGTGCCGCAGGGGTTATTGACCTGAGGGTAGGTGACCTTGGGACCCGCAGGGGTCGGCATGCAGTTAGGCAGGCCATTTAGGTAATAGGAGAGGGAGCTTCCAGAAAGAAAGTCTTCGCTCACATGAAGCTCGCCCTGCCTGCTTCTTAGCGGTGCTAACACCAGCGCCTGCCCCGACCACGGGCCGGATTTCAGGTGGTCGTACTGTATAGGTGTGGGGGTTATGTCCCTATAGAACCCGTAACACCCCGGCTTCTGCTTGGATAATTCGGTGTATCGTATTTCGGCGTACAAGGTCTCAAACGCCCAGCCAGGCGAGCGGTCCTTCACGAACACCTTAAACGGGCCCAAGGTGGCGAGTTTCTCAATGGCTACCGAAATCTCGGCATACCCGGTTGCCGTACCGGCCCAGGTTGCGGCACCCGAGTGCGTGGCTCCGAGCGAACTGATCCAACTGTACTGGTACTGACTTATGTCGTGCTTTGGATCACCACTGACCGTGACTGAGCAGGTAGTTGTCTGCCCACGATGCAGCGATGCGGGGTCACAGAGCAGCGTGAAACTGGGGCTGCCATCGTCATTGCCGCCGCCGCCGCCGCCATCCCCATCTTCACCCCCATCCCCGCCGCCATCCGAGTCTATTTCAATACATGTAATCTCAATCTCTGCGGGAATGACCCTGCAGGTCTCATGCCCGTTTATCTCAAGGCAGATAAATCTCTCCCGGATAACGTCAGTTACCCAGCAGTACTCTTCATCTGCCTGGGCCTTGCCCAATGGCGACCTGTGCTGCAAGGACAGTCCGACCAGCGTGAGCGTGCTGTCCGCCGGATCATACAGCATCGCCTGTTCCGCTGCGTAGGCAATGTTGTACTCTGCAACCAGAACTTCCCGATGCCCGAAGCCTCCGTCCAACCACTCGCGTACAAGGTCGTCAAAGGCACCCGGATCCACACCAGTCTCGCCAATAAACTCTACGAGCTGGCCGCCGACTGCGTCCCCGGCGGCATCCAACTCCGCCACCAAGGTCCGCACAACGGTGATGTTAGGGTGCGAACGGGTGACCACGGGCTGGTCCGTACCCAACGGGACCGCGGCCCAGAAGCCGCCGCCGGGGCGTGGCCAGTACCTAGCCTGATTCCAGTCAGGTGGATACTTCTGTACCATTGCGACCAGAATCATCGGCGGTGTCCCAGATTCAGTTGGTTAAGGTGAGGGGCCTGGGGAGGCACCAGCA
>JAPPNA010000111.1 GCA_028873925.1 Bacteroidota bacterium
TCCCGTCCGCGGAGCACCTGGTCCGGCCACCTCACTAGTTTACCATACGGATACATTACTACGGCGATGCAGCATCGCACCGCCCAATATAATATGCCGTAAGAAGATTAAAAGGTTTCAGCTAAGAATTACTCCCTCAACAGGGGGCTGCCTGGCAGGGACTATTTCGCCCGCTCGGGGAGCTGGCCGGCGGTGGCGATAGCCTCCAAGTCTTCCACGCGTTCGCGCAGTTGTGCAGCCTCAGTCTCGGCCGCCTTGAGCCGAGCGGCCAATTCGTCCACACTCCGGTCGTCAGCCATTCCGCGTAAGCGTCGGTCAATCTGAAGCCAGACCAACACCAGCACACCAATCACCCCGACCGTGGCCGCACCCAGCAAGAGAAAAATCGGCATAACTCAAACGGCAGACTGGTTGTGCCTGGAGCCTGCTGCAATGGCCGCCGGTTCCGCAGGCGCATCCAACAGTTGATCCACGACCACCGCCTCAAGCTTTTCAATCCGCTTCTCCGTGGAAGCCAGCGCGGTCTCCGCCTCAGCAAGTCGCCTCTGAAGATCAGCTCCACCCTGCGCCTCGGCCAGTTTAACCCGGTAGTCCATCCATTTGCCGGCGATCATAAAGGCAAAGGGAGCCGCGATGGCAATTATGGGGACGACCACCCATATCCAATTCATATCCGTCGTAATTTGGTGCAGCCAAACCAACAATACCGTAAATGCCGGTCGGGGCTGCATGATCCGGTGGGTGGGTCAACTGCTGAGGCGTGTCAGTCGCCGCATGAACCGTCCTCCGGTCCTGGTCAAACTGGGGATCCGCACGCGGAACCCACATCTCTATGAGCAGGCGACGCGGCATATTTCCGCCGCCAATACGATGACCCATGGCGGGGACACATCGTACGAGCGCTTGGAATTCCTTGGAGATGCCGTACTGGACTGCGTCATCGCGGAGCACCTCTATGATGCATTCTCCGATGAAAATGAGGGCTTTCTGACAGCGCTCCGCGCCAAACTCGTCAGCAAATCCGCTTGCGCACAAGTGGCCCGCTCGCTTGATCTTGGATCCATCGTTCAATTGAGTGCTGAATTTGAGCGCGATGGCGGACGCGCAAGTGATTCAATCCTGGCGGACTGCCTGGAAGCACTGATTGGAGCGGTCTACTTGGACATGGGTATGGCCCAGGCCCGCGCTTTTGTAAATGAGCATATGCTAAGCGGGGTGGACCTGCAGGCGCTTGCGGAAAGGGAGAGCAATTTCAAGAGCGCGCTCCAGGAATACGCACAGGCGCAGGGTCTGGAACTGCCCTGTTACCATTTTGTGAGCGTTACCGGACCGGCTAGAAGGCAGATATTTACCATTGAGGTTGCGCTCGATGGAGAGACCCTGGGGACCGGTCGAGGGCGCACTAAGAAAAAAGCTCAGCAGCGCGCCGCTCAGGAAGCCCTGACCAAAATCAGGTCCGGCTCATCATGAGTCTTCTCGCAGGCCTCACGAACAGCGCCCCGGAATTCTCGTAGAATTTGCGCGTTTCCCCGCCGTGGGCCTATGGCCATTGATCTTTCCTGCACGGACCGCTTTGTTGAGCGACACATCGGCGTGTCAGAGCAGGATGTCACAGATATGCTGAGTACCCTGGGAGTGGATTCCCTGGAGGCCCTGGTTGATCGGACTGTGCCGGCATCAATCCGGTCCACCACTCCCCTGCGCCTGCCGCCGGCCATGAGCGAACCTGCGGTCCTGGATGAGCTGACCCGCAGAGCCGCCAGCAATCAGATCTTCAGATCGTTCATCGGCATGGGCTATCACGACACCATCACGCCCCGCGCGATTGCGCGCGCCGTGCTGGAGAATCCCTCCTGGTATACGCAGTACACCCCCTATCAGGCCGAAATTTCACAGGGCCGCCTGGAGGCCCTCCTCAACTATCAGACCATGGTCATGGACCTGACCGGTCTGGACATTGCGAACGCGTCACTGCTGGATGAGAGCACCGCGGCAGCCGAGGCGATGATGATGTTCCACCGATTATCGCGCCGGCGAAGCACCGTACTCGTGGCCGATGACTGCCACCCGCAGACACTGTCAGTGATACGCTCGCGAGCCGAGCCACTGGGAATCACGGTGCAGATCTGCAGCTCCGCCGAATTCGCCTTCACCCCGGACATCTTTGGTGCCATAGTTCAGTATCCGGCCACCGATGGCGGTATCAGAGACTACGCTGGCCTATGTTCAACAGCGCATCAGGCCGGTGCCTATGTGGCCGTAGCGACCGATCTCTTAGCACTGACCCTGTTGGAGGCTCCGGGCACCTTTGGGGCGGATGCCGCCGTGGGAAATTCCCAGCGCTACGGGGTGCCCTTGGGGTATGGCGGCCCCCATGCGGCTTTCTTTGCCACACGGTCCGACTTCAGACGGCAGATGCCGGGCCGGATCATTGGCCTTTCCCATGACTCTGATGGCCAGCCAGCCCTGCGCATGGCCCTTCAGATGCGTGAGCAGCACATCAAACGCGCCCGCGCCACCAGCAATATCTGTACGGCGCAGGTCCTTCTGGCCATCATGGCCGGCGCATACGCCATCTACCACGGGCCCCGGGGGCTGCGCCGAATCGCCGAGCAGGTGCACCATCTGGCTCGGATCCTGGCGCACGGGCTGAATTGGATGGGATGTGACCTCCGCCATAAGGACTTCTTTGACACCCTTGTTGTCAACAATCCACCGCCAAACCTAAAAGCCCTCAGCGAATCCCACAGCATTAATCTGCGCCACCTGCCGGATGGTGCCGCAGGTATCGCCTTGGATGAAACCACAACCCCGACCGATGTTGAACAGTTGCTGATGTTGTTTGGAGCCACAGCAGCCGATGTACCTGCGCTGGCCAAGGACATGACCCCCGGGTATCAGGGCGCTATGCCCCGCACCACACCGTATCTGACCCACCCCGTCTTTAACCGCTACCACTCGGAAACCGAACTGATGCGCTACATGCATCGGCTCGCCTCGCGGGACCTTTCGCTGACTACCAGCATGATTGCGCTGGGGTCCTGCACCATGAAACTCAACGCGGCCACGCAACTGGCCCCGTTGAGTTGGGCGGGATTCAACCGGATTCACCCGTTCGCGCCGCTTGAACAGACATCCGGTTACCAGGCTGTTTTCCGTGATCTCAAGCAATGGCTCGCTGAAGTCACCGGCTTCGCCGGCGTTTCTCTCCAGCCCAACTCCGGTGCCACCGGCGAATATGCCGGGCTGCTGGTGATCCGCGCCTGGCATGCAAGCCGCGGCGATTCCCACCGCAACGTCTGCCTGGTGCCGGATTCGGCCCACGGGACCAATCCCGCCAGTGCGGTGATGGCCGGGATGCGTGTGGTCGTGATCAAGACCGACGACAGCGGTGACATTGACATTGAAGATCTGAATGCCAAGGCTGCGCGACATACGTCAAACCTGGCCGCCCTCATGATCACCTATCCTTCAACCTTCGGCGTGTTTGAAGAACATGTCCGGGAAGTTTGTGCGCTGGTGCACGAGTATGGCGGTCAGGTCTATATGGATGGTGCCAACATGAACGCCCAGGTCGGCCTCTGCAAGCCCGGCACCTTTGGCGCGGACGTTTGCCATCTGAATCTCCATAAGACATTTGCGATTCCGCACGGCGGTGGTGGCCCCGGTATGGGGCCCATCTGCGTGGCGGAACACCTCATGCCGTTTCTGCCTGGTCACCCCAATGTGCCGACTGGCGGCCAGCAGGCGATTGGCCCTGTGGCGGCCGCCCCGTTCGGCAGTGCCAGCATTCTGCTGATTTCCTGGGCCTATATGGCGCTTTTGGGACCGGATGGGCTGAAACGCGCCTCGCAAATCGCCGTATTGAATGCTAATTACCTGGCACATAAGCTTGAGCCTTATTACCCTATTCTGTACCGCGGAGAAAAAGGATTCGTGGCTCATGAGTTTATCGTGGATGTTCGGCCGTTCAGGCGAACGACGGGTATTGATGCGGTGGACATCGCTAAGCGGCTGATGGATTACGGATTTCATGCCCCCACGATGTCCTGGCCGGTGATAGGTACCATGATGATCGAACCCACCGAAAGCGAGTCCAGGGCCGAATTGGACCGGTTCTGTGCCGCCATGATCTCCATCCGCGATGAAATCGACGAAATCATCAAGGGTGGCATGGACACCTACCTTAATCCGCTTAGGCAAGCGCCGCATACCGCCGCCATGGTGTGTGCAGATCACTGGGACCCGCCATACTCCCGCCAGGTCGCGGCCTTTCCCGCCCCCTGGACAAGAGAGCACAAGTTCTGGCCCTATGTCAGGCGCGTGGATGACGCGTTTGGCGATCGGCAGCTGGTGTGCTCCTGCCCACCGATTGATACTTACGATTGAGCGTTTATCCCCGCTGAACTGACTGTCCACTCATGCTTGAAGAACTCAACTCACGATTTAGACGCTCCATTGGCATCAAGCTTCTGTCAATGACTCTGGTGGCATTCATACTGTCTGTGCCGCTGGTGATTGTCTCCAATTTTATTGGTGAACGCAGCGATACCCATGACGAAGCCGCGGAAGACATCAGTCAGTCCTGGAGTGACCGCCAGACGCTGGCTGGCCCGTTCATCATCGTGCCGTTTGTAGATACGCGCAGCTCCGGGGAGTTGGGGGAGAGATCCGAGGTCCGACACGCGTGGTTTCTGCCGGATCAGCTGGAGATTGATGGTGAGATAACGCCGGAAATCCGCTACCGCAGCATTTACGAGGTCGCAGTTTACTCAGCAAGCCTGGAGATCGCGGGTGCATTCAGCGCACCCGACTTTACCGAATGGAATGTAGAGACAGACAACATTCTTTGGGACGAGGCCCGGCTGATTTTCGGCGTGACCGATATGCGGGGCATCCGTGAAGCTGTCACGCTGTCCTGGGGTGATGAGGCATTCGGCTTTTCCTCCGGCATCTCCGAGAGCCCGGCGAAGGTGATCCCCACCGGCATCAGCGTGCCGATAGAGGCGGAGCAGGCGGGGGATTTTTCCTTTGCGCTGGAGCTAAACGGCAGTCGGGCCCTGCAGTTTGTACCGGTCGGGGGTGAAACCACCGTGGAACTGACTTCTCCCTGGCCTGACCCCAGCTTTGATGGTGCCTTTCTGCCGGATGAGCGATCTGTTTCTGAAGAGGGGTTTGAGGCCTCCTGGCATGTGCTTGATCTGAATCGTCCCTATGGGCAAAAATGGCGGGACAGTACGGTGGATCTGTACGGATCCGCGTTCGGTCTCTCACTCGCCGTACCGGTAGACCATTATCTCAAGGCACGCCGGTCCACCCGGTATGCTTTTCTGGTCGTCGTCCTGACCCTGCTGACATTCTTCCTGATTGAGTTGCGTTGCCGAAAGCATGCTCACCCCTTCCAGTACATTCTGATCGGGCTCGCATTGTGCCTGTTTTATCTGCTGCTGCTCTCACTGTCGGAACACATGCTTTTTGATTGGGCGTACCTCATAGCGGGCATTTCCACAGTTGGACTGACAGCGCTCTATGTGCGGGCGCTGTTCAAAGACCGATGGTTAAGCGGCCTTACGGCCATTGTGCTGACAGGCCTGTACGGGTTCGTTTTCGTGCTGATTCAGCTTGAGGATTACGCGTTGCTAGTGGGCACAATCGGGCTGATTTTGCTTCTGGCGTTAACCATGTTCCTGACGCGCAACTTCAGCGAGCTTGCGGCCGCACTGACCAGCCCGAGGCCGGAAGATGCCTGACGTTGCGGTCAGCCGGACTCGGCCATCTTCTGATACATGGCCAGGGTCTGTCCGGCAACCGCACGCCAACTGAACTGAGCCTCCACGCGCTGACGACCGCGTTGGCCCATTTCGGTGCAGCGTCCGGGATTCGTCATCAGTTCATTGATGCGCTCGGCCAGGCGCTCTGGAAACCCATCGCCCTCGGGGGACACCAAATAGCCGGTGGATGCCTCCTTGACAACCATGGGAATGCCGCCAACATCAGACGCGACCACGGCTGTCTCGCAGGCCATGGCCTCCAGATTGATAATCCCGAACGGCTCGTAGACGGACGGACATACAAACACCAGGGCGTGCGAATACAGGACGATCAGGTCCTGCCTGGGCATCATCGCACGAATCCACACAATCCGGTGCCGACCCTCCTGCTGCAGTCGGGCTACCTCCTGCGTCATTTCTTCTTCAATTTCGGCGGTGTCCGGTGCGCCGGCGGCCAGCACCACCTGCGTGCCCGGGATCAGGTCTTTGATGGCATGCACCAGATGGATGATGCCTTTCTGCCGCGTAATGCGCCCGACAAACAGTACGAACGGCCGGTTCGGATCCACTCCATAGCGCCGCAGTACCTCCGCATCAAATGTCGGCCGATACTCATCCGGATCAATGCCGTTGGGGATAACGGTTACGCGCGCCGGGTCCACCTCGTAGAGATCCACCACATCGGCTTTCATCTGCGGCGAAACCGCCACGATGCCGTCTGCCGACCGGTAGGCAGTACGCTCAATCCAAGAGCTGGCATGATAGGCCCGTCCCAGCTGCTCAAACTTCCATGGGCGATGCGGCTCCAGACTATGCGTAGTAAGCACCAGTCTGGCTCCGGTGAGCTGTCTTACCAGGCAGCCTGCCCAGTGCGAGTACCATGTATGGCAGTGAACAATGTCAGCTTCCTGGACTGCCGCAGCCATGTGCAGATTGCGCTGCAACGTGTCAAACAGCTTGTTGAAACGGGGGTCGGATGCCTGCGGGGCACCCTCGGAGGGCATTCCCCGCACGCGCAGCTGTGTGTCATCAATGTGCTGATCTCCGAATGGGTATACCTGCACCGAGCACAGGCGGGCCAGCTCACGCGCCAGATACTCCACATGGACCCCGGCACCGCCGTACACATTGGGCGGATATTCGTTGGTCAGAAAAACTACGTTCATGGCCTGTTATTCGATGGTTATCCGGCGCGGGGTATGGACGAACAGCACGTCCTTGAGATCACCGTGATTCGTGAACACCTCTGACGCGCGTTTCTGGAGCCCTTCCACGCTGAACCCGATCACAGTTAGGTCTGCACCCTGGGAGCGCTCGCGCACCTCTGCGCGGAACACTTCAACATCCTCCATGGGAATGTACTCGATGTTTTTCTCCGATATCGGGAGGCGTCCGTCCTCAATCAGGCGGCTGAAATCCTTATGCATCTGAACCATGGCCTCCTGGGGAAGTGCAGCGAAAACCCGCACGGAGGCCCGCTTCCAGTCCGGGTGACCCAGAATGATGTAACTCAGGAGGATCATCATATTAGCGTTGTCCTGGTCATTCCAGGTCAGCCAGATGTGGATGCTCAGCCGCTCGCCGAAATGATAGTCCCCGTGCCTCAATACCAGCAGCGTCGTATTGGTATTGGCGGCAAAGCGGGCATATTGCACGACATCACGTACGATTGCCGGGCTGTCATGGTCGGAGAATTCAAACAGAATCCCGTTGTTGGACATGCCCGATACCCCGGGCACCTGGAGACTTTGGGCCAGTGCCGAAATCATGGACGGACTGACCACCGTATCCATATAGATGGTGCTTTTCTGGGACTTCGCCAGTTCAAGGAGGCGGGATTTCATTTCCTGGCTTTCCGCATAGTGCTCCTGGTCCAGCCGACCCTGGATAAAATGCAGATAGGTGCCGAATCCAAACCGGTGGCAGAGCCAGCGGAGCATGGTCAGCGGGCTGCGCCTGTCAAAGGTCCGGTCATTGACCATGATGATGCTGGGGCGCCACTCGCGATAATCAGTTTCTTCACGCCTGCGCTGCAGCCGTACGCTCATGTACCGGGTAGCCTGGTTCATGACCCCCTGAAACATATCTGCCAGATCGCCTTCACCGCCCCGCTTTAACGCTTGGTACAGACCGCCCAGCACCACAATGGCCAGCATGGCAAATACCGGGTCCATCTGAAACATCATCAGCAGGCACATGATGGCCCCCAACAGGCTGAGATACCATCGGGACCTGAAGCTGGGGCGATAGCTGGGCCGCGCAGCGAAGTGTTCCAGAAAACTGATGGCGCACAGAGCCCCGTAGGTCACCATAAAGAACATGGAGATCAGCCGGGCCACAAAGTCCACATCGCCGAGATATACAATCACCAACGCGATGGCCCCGGTCACCAGGGTAGCATTGCGCGGATCGTTAGCATTGCCGACACCACGAGCCAGCCAGCGGTTGGATTGAGCTCCGGGGAAAACCCCGTCACCGGCGAGCGCCTGCAATGTTCTGGGAGCCACCAGCGCTGATCCGATCGCACTGCTCAGCGTGGCACATCCCAATCCAATCAGGATCATGAAGCCCCATCTGGCAATCTGGCGCATGATCAGCTGATCGGAGGCCAGCGCTTCCGCCGGCGCACTCCAGGCCAGCTTTACAACAATAAAAACATACACCACCATCCCCGTCAGGGTGGCCCAGATTGTACCGCTGGGTATTGACTTGCGGGGATTGCGGAGGTCGCCTGACAGTCCCACTCCGGCAGTCATGCCCGTAAAGGCCGGAAACACGATCGCGAAGACTATAAAGAATGTGTCTGGATTACTGGCGGTAGCCGTGAGACTCACCGTATCGGGATCAAACCCCTCCACCGGTGTACCCAGAAAGAACGATATCAGCGACAACAGCAGCACGGATGCCACCACATAGAGTATTTTGACACCGATTGCCGCTCCCTTGTATATGACGGGGACCAGCAGCGCCACCAGCGCGGGCAGCGACACAAATCGGGGGTCAAAGTTAAATCCGAAGGTTGAGGCAAACGCGGCCTCCAGCGGCCGAAACGCTTCTGCAAAGGCGATCAGATAAAAGGCTACCGACACAGCCTGTGAGAGGTACAGGCAGAGTCCGATTACGCCTCCGATGGTGGTCCCGAAGGACCGGGATATAATGAAGTACTCTCCGCCGCCTTCCACCTTGCGGTTGGTGGCGATTTCCGCGAGGGCCAGCGCGGTGGGGATGGTCACCAGATGGCCAAGAAAAATGATGGCCAGTACGCCGAGGAGACCGACATTGCCTACGGCATAGCCGAATCGCAGGAACATGATCGCACCGAGGATGGTGCTGATCCCTGCCAGGAATACCGGCAGTGTGCCGAAACCGTGGCCTCGCCCGCCGGCTTGCGTGTCCATGCGTGCGGGATAGCGAGAAAGTACACCCCTACCGGGTGGAAGAGGCGTTCAACCCGCCAGCGCCCTACTCAAAGGGCTAGGCCGTTTGAGCGGCCCAGATTGAGCACCAGCCATCCGGATGGATGGGGCCTTTGACCGTGGTGCAGGTGCCGCAGTTGGAACCCGCCTCAGCGATCACATAAAGCTGGCAGTTGTCACAGGTCTGGCCTTCGGTCTCTGACTGATCGGTATACATCAGCGTATTCCGCATCGCGATGTCGGTTTCTTCCAATCCGGTCGTGTCCATGCAGCTGAAGCCGACCTCTGCGTCCGTCGCTCCACCGCCTTCAGAAGAGCCACCACCGCCGCCGCAGCCCGTCACGGCACCTCCAGCACCCAGCACGCCCAGCAGCGACAACTGCTGCACAAATTTACGTCTTGAAAGATCGCTCATGATTTCTCTCCGTTTGAGTGTATAGGCCCAAAATTAATGCATGCGGCTTCAAGTTACAAAAGGTTGCTCAATAAATGAGCGGCATGACCCAAGCTGCAACACGCACCGCGTGAGCGACCCGCCAAGAAAAACCGCAAGGGCGCGGACTTGGCCGAATCTATGCGGTCAAAAGGGGAGGTCGCAATCCCCTATTGAGCGGGGCAGGCCTTGACAGAGTTGATACAGCTCGGTCAGGGTTACCGGACTTGGTCCAAGTAGGGCACATCGCAATCCCCTATTAAGCGAGGCAGGCCCTGACAGACGCTACACCTACAAGACCTGGTTCAAAGCCTGGCCTAACGCGTCGCAATCCCCTATTAAGCGGGGCAGGCCCTGACAGAAAGACAACATGCTAATTAAACCTTCAAAGTTTGATTTAGGGTCGCAATCCCCTATTAAGCGGGGCAGGCCCTGACAGTGGCCGTTTTTGGGCGATCGAAAACTTGAAGGATGTCGAGTCGCAATCCCCTATTAAGCGGGGCAGGCCCTGACAGTTTTGAGTTTAGACGACGGTGTGAATAATGAAGCAGTCGTCGCAATCCCCTATTAAGCGGGACAGGCCCTGACAGCCCGAATCACTGCAACACCACTACGCCACACTGGCCGCAGGTCGCAATCCCCTATTAAGCGGGGCAGGCCCTGACAGCTTGTCAAACTTAACAGAGACGCAATGTTTTTGTTGATGGTCGCAATCCCCTATTAAGCGGGGCAGGCCCTGACAGCATTGGAGTCTCCCTTGTGGAACCCGAGGGAGGTCGTCTACAACCCCGAGTCGCAATCCCCTATTAAGCGGGGCAGGCCCTGACAGGCGCGAGATCTATGAGCTGACGGACGACACGTGCGACCTGTCGCAATCCCCTATTAAGCGGGGCAGGCCCTGACAGGGAAGGCCAAACGGAAATAGTAGTAGGCCATCCGACTTGGTCGCAATCCCCTATTAAGCGGGGCAGGCCCTGACAGGAGTGGTGTTCAACCCCGACACGATTGCCGAAGCAAGGTCTCGTCGCAATCCCCTATTAAGCGGGGCAGGCCCTGACAGAAACGGAACAAGTAGGCCATCCGACCCGCCCCTCTAAGGGGTCGCAATCCCCTATTAAGCGGGGCAGGCCCTGACAGACGTTGCCACAACCTTTGAGGATATCCGGTATGAGCTCCCGTCGCAATCCCCTATTAAGCGGGGCAGGCCCTGACAGCGAACTGCTGGACGAAGTCTTGAAGATTGTCTACGACAAGTCGCAATCCCCTATTAAGCGGGGCAGGCCCTGACAGACTCTTAATCTTACTTCGTTACTTCTGTCTGCGTTGTACAGTCGCAATCCCCTATTAAGCGGGGCAGGCCCTGACAGCTGTTCGGGGTCGTGCGCGAGGTGGAGCAGATCCTCGAGGTCGCAATCCCCTATTAAGCGGGGCAGGCCCTGACAGGTGGGGGACGAGGAGGACGGAGATGTCCTAGAGACCTGTCGCAATCCCCTATTAAGCGGGGCAGGCCCTGACAGCCGCCCTCCCCCCTTGCCAAGACACCAAAAACCACCGCAGTCGCAATCCCCTATTAAGCGGGGCAGGCCCTGACAGACAAAATGAGATTTGTCATGCCGCGACACCTGATTGAAGTCGCAATCCCCTATTAAGCGGGGCAGGCCCTGACAGACCTGATAGAGCTCGAATCCCGGCTGAAATAGCAGGATGTCGCAATCCCCTATTAAGCGGGGCAGGCCCTGACAGGCCGCACCTCCACCCCCATGAGTTGGATGGGGTTGTTTGTGTCGCAATCCCCTATTAAGCGGGGCAGGCCCTGACAGCTACCACCAGGCTGCCCGACCGCTGAAACGGTACGTGGTGTCGCAATCCCCTATTAAGCGGGGCAGGCCCTGACAGCTGCCATTCCGACAGCATCCCCAGTGGGATGTCCCGCAAAGTCGCAATCCCCTATTAAGCGGGGCAGGCCCTGACAGATCTGATCCTGTTGGTGAAGAACTGGACTTCCGGTGCCCACGTCGCAATCCCCTATTAAGCGGGGCAGGCCCTGACAGGGCTGTTTTCAGTTACTTCGTCACCATTCCATGTGGCTGAGCCGCATGAGATAAGCCGAATATAGTGAAATCTTGGCCAAATTGATTCCATCATGCCATCCTTCGGGTCACCGGCAGCTAAATAGCGGCCCTGACCTAATGGCCAACACGCCTAGAACATACCAATTTTCCGCCGGACAGGCCGAAAGTCTTGATTCATCAGCCATTTGGTTCGTAACCAGTGGACCGTAGCGGTGACCGGAACGTTACGAATCGATTCCTCATACAACAAAGACCGTTTCCTCACCTATCTCGGTGATCCCCTCCACCCTACCCGCATAGACTCGCTTCGCCTCACATGTGCGACATAGACTGTAGACCGCCACCTTATCCTCTTTCTCGTTGAGCAGTTCCTTCAGCCGCTGCAGGCACTCGTCAATCATTGACCGGCTAACAACCAACTCAAAGACGCTGTTCTGGACACGATCCCCCAGGGAATCAAGCAAATCCGCTACTTTGCGTCGACGCGAATTGTCCGATATATCGTAAGCTATGGCGTAGCGCGGCATTGTCACACGGTGTAAGCCTCCCCAAGTCTCAGCGAACGGTATTCGCGATGACCGCGTAGATGGGCTGCACACCGGTTAATCTGGTGCTGGAGAAGAACCTCAACTGCTTCCTCGCTCTTGAGTCCCGGCAGTCGCCTGTCCATGAAGGCTTCCCATTCGCGAAAAAACCGGCGCAGCCCGTTGCGGGTGAGCCGTACTCCGCCGCGCTTTTGGTCGTCCTCAAAATGCTCCATGCGCATCTGACTGCGATTGCACAACCGCAATACGAACCTGTCCACGATAGCGGGCCGCAGTTCCTCCAATATATCCAATGCCAGGCTTGGACGACCCGAACGGCGCTGGTGCAAAAAGCCAACGTAAGGATCAAGATTTCTGGCCTCAATCATGCTGGCCAACGAATTGGTTAGAATCACGTACCCGAACGACAACAGCGCGTTTACAGGATCAGGAGGCGGTCGCCGGGCACGACCCGCAAAACGCAGTCCTCCATCAAAGCCAGCCTGCAGGCCGCGGAAATAAGTGCGGGCACCCGCACCCTCGTACCCAAGCAAGGAGTCCAGGTCTGCCGTACCCACAATTTGCTCTTGTAGAAGGTTGAGTCGGGCTATCGCGGACCCCAGTTCCGGGTGGTTGGGACGATTTGAACGAAGAGCCGACAACACAGCGATAGAATTGTGAATCTTGCCAAGCACGAATTCTCTCGCCAGACCGACCGCCCTTTC
This sequence comes from Bacteroidota bacterium, assembly GCA_028873925.1. Lineage (GTDB taxonomy): Bacteria > Bacteroidota > Rhodothermia > Rhodothermales > Bin80 > JAPPNA01. The sequence continues at coordinate 12,942 of JAPPNA010000111.1, forward strand.
TGGATCAGTTGCCGCCACATACTGACGCATTCTCAGGTCAGCAGTCCTTGACAGTTCCGGCACCAACCGACCCAGGAAGTCCCCATTTCGCTTAAACCATGCGACCGGAATCTTATTCTCAAGGCAGAAGCGCGTGGCATGACTTGTAATGTGGATCCGGCCTACAAGGGCAATGAGCTCAAGCCGATGCGGCTCTACCTCAATGAGCTGCCTGGTCTTGGTCGGCAATGGCCCCCTACCATCAGGATCCTTGGAAACGGTGACAACAATCGACCCCGTAGAGAAGCGGACTGTAGCACCGGGTTCTGTGATATATAAGGTGGGCATTAGGCCAGTTTACTGTATCCTTGGGGGATCTTTGGAAGCCGTAGCGGACACCCCACAAACGGGAAGAGACCGGCGTAATTGATGCCCGTTGAGGCCAACGCATGTTGATGCGGACCGCTCGGGAAGGGGGCGATGATTCCTGCCTCTGCTGCGGTTCCGCCGCTCCATCACCGGCAGCCCAACCATAGACCCTATAGATCGGCGGTTGCAAAATCGCGATGTGTCCTGCCTCCAAGTCCGAAAATTGCGCCTCATTGCAGGTCCCCATGGTAACCCGAAAAATCCAATGAGCGGGCTGTAGCGAGCCAGCCAGCAGCTTCGGCGCTATCCATGACGAGTATTTCCTCCAGATTTCCAGAGATCATCCTGGCAGCACTTGAGGTAACTTTGGAGGCGTTTGCGTCAAAACCGTGGAGCAGGATCCCGAGGTTGCGATTCTTTACGTATTCCTTATCGTGCTCGCCAAATAGACACGAAGCGAGCGGATCATCAAGATCATCCAGGAATTGCGCCACTTGAAATCGTCCGGCGGTCAATGTGTCTGGCTTACTGAACCCAAGTGGCTGCTTTCTTGTTCTTTTGAGTCTCGCGTTGAGTTTCCTTACCTTCTGATCGCCAGCTGGGAGCCTTCCGCTATCATACCCATGAGCAAACAACCCCGCTTGTCCAATCAACTCCAGTACCCGATACCAACGGACACCTGCATCTTCAAAATGTCCGTCACGATATCTGCGCTCAGCATTGGCCAGAATGTCGCAGGCCAGAAGTCTCAAATAGTCGGCCATCTCCAGGTGGCTATCGCGCGGCGGTCGGTGTGCAAGTTTCTCCAGCCAATTCTCCATTGAGTCCGTAGGTCTGAAGCGTCCGGCTTCAGCTGCAGCCTCTTTATGCGCCTTAAGCAGTCCGAGTGCTCCGTCAAAGTTAAATCGGTCCCAAGCTGCGTACACTGCGGCGACATGTTGGTACGCATTCAGTTGAGAGCGCAGAGATTCCGGTAAACCATCAGTGTCTGACAACGCCTCATGGAGCATCACACGCGCGGCTTCAAAATTTCCGCGCAGCATGAACCGTTCTGCCAAGCTGATCTGCCACCGAGCACTGGCCACAATCGTTCGGACCTCACGTATCTTCTCGGTGCCCGGAATGACCATGCCTCTTTCTCCACGCTCGCCCTCTATATATCGCAGTACGGGAATCCCCCTACTCATGCCCGCCAGCACCAGTGCTGCACTCATGGCTTTGGTTCCACGCGTGAAATCAAGGGTAATGGCACCGGGATCCACACCATCCACATCAATCAGCTTCCCAAGTACCGCATCAAAGTGCGCAAAACTGGCATCAGCATCATTTTCATCCCCCGCGCCAGGGATCGCGCAGACTTCTACCGCCAGTCCGTCGACCCTGCGCTGAAGCTCAAATGCCTGTGCCACCGTACTCTGAGATGGCAACAATACAATCCGGTCCCAATCGCCGCTGCTAATACTCCGTTGTAGCGGCACATAGAGGGAATCCTCCAAATTCTTGGCGTTTCCTGTCCCGACTGTGAGTACGAGAATCCTGGAATCAACTGCTGTTGTTCTCATCTCCGCCTCCTTCGGCCGCGGTGGTTGCGATTGGAACGATTGGAGCGTGCGGCGGCGGATCTGGGCCTTGCCGAGCGTTCCCACTTGAACGACACTTCCTTTCGCGCTGCATGTATCGCGTGAATGAACAACTTCACCCGCTGGCCCGGAGCAGGCTCCGAGGGTGTGACACCCATGATATGACCGGTCCAGCCGCTATCAATATGCCGAGCCTTCAACCCACCTTTCTTCGTCCTTTCAACCAGGATCTCAGCTTCCACCTCGTCGCCCGGGTTGGGCATCCCTGCTGGCCTGGGAGGTTCAGGGTGACCGGCAGCTGGTGCAGGTCGTCGCCCGCTTAGCCGGGAAATCTCTGTCTCAACCTTCGTTAGAAATCTTCGCAAAATCCCCCTGCTCGCCGACATGGATGGCAGCTTTGGAGACGGTAGTGCCAGCACTCTCACCGATAAGTTCCCGTTTGAGAGTCGGCCAAGGCTCCATAAAGCAGGAGAGGCATGCCGTTTTAGTCCATACTTACCATCGTGGGAATTGCGCGGAAGCCCCAAGACTCCACGATCATGCTTGGCAAGAGATAGGGCTGCTTCCTTCATGACCTCGCCGATCATGTGGCAGGCGTACCACGGATTCCCGCTGGCCCATTTGGTGGGTAAATCAATGTTGAATGCACCGCTAAGCGATGGTCCATATTCCTTGTCAACGGCAGCTTGGATCCCGTGCCTCCTTAGGAAGTCGTCGGCCAGACCGCTAAGCGTCTCCCATGAATCAATGCCCGGAATCTCAAGGTCCGCAAGTGAGCCGAATCCCTTCCTTGATTTTGCTCCTACCCCTCCGTGCCGGCATAACAACCACAACGCAGCCGCGGCCTGGCTGGCTACATCATCCGCCGTGACCGGGCGAACGGGCTTTGTGTTGCCAGGAATACCGGAATTCCGTACGGTGAAGGTTACGCGCCACCGCGACCCCTCAGGGCGATACCATCTCTTCTCTGCCATCCCAAAGGAGGCATAGTAAAGACCCATCGTCTTGATGTTGCGCGATTGGGCTCGAATGCCGTGCTGCTGAAGGAAGAGGGTAGACTCGCTAAACTGCTGCGGAGGATCGCCGGCCAAGTGCTCCAGCGCGATCTGTACCGGGCTGCCGCTTTCGGTACTGCCCCATATCGCCGTTTCAAGCCTGCGCAAGTCTTCCAATTTCACCTTACCGGCATATATCATCCGCCACCACCATCGCAATAAACCCCGTAGCGTAGATCCGCGCAAATCGCAATCTTTCCGCCCCTGCTCGGCACCGGCCAGAAAGGCTGGTGACACCAGTTCAAGGTTGTACTGCTGTTCATTGGGCGCACTCTGGGACTTCGCCCGCTGAGTACCGACCAGTGTAAAGCGACCATACCCTGCCGCAGTCTTGGCACCCGCCCCACTGGACACCAACGCGCTTGTGAGCCAATCAGCCGCCAGTTCGACAGCTCCATCACCAAGACGTTTGCGATCCGAAATCGCAAACTCAAACACTGTCTTGGAGCTGATGCAGAGGAAGTACACCGGTACAGGATCTTCCCAGTCACCCGGCGCGGCATTCGGGCCGCCGCCGTAGTACTGGGTGTGATGATTGTTGGTAATGTCGACTTCCAGTTTTGGCCATTGCCATGGCCATGCATCATGAAATACCAGCCTTCCCGCAGCTGATTCTTGCTTCGGAATCAGCCCATCCGGGCGCCAGCCCGGGAGCACCCTATTGGCGGATTTGTACTTGTGAGACTCAGAATTCGTGCTACAACCGAACAATTCATCTATGCTGTGCCAAGCCTTCGCCTGGTCCGATTGCTCCTGTGCCCAAACTGTTTCGGCCCAGCTTCGCACCAGTCCCTTGATCCCGCTGCCCGGCAGGTACGCAAATCCGTAAACCGGATGCAGGCAAATGCTCGCGTTCTCCCAAGTCCCCGCCCGCGACACATGTAGGGTAAGCGGACCGGCGGTGGTCATCTGAATGCGGCTCGCTCCAAATTGTGATAGCATGGCTGTGCGCCTTTTGATGAGGCGCTTCAGAAGGCTACTGTCTCCCCTGCATTGGACTACCTGCTTCAAGGCCTCCTTCTTCTGCTTTTTGACTTCATGGTTCGTGAAAGCGATCCTGGTGAACTTATCCAAGTGGAGTCCCGGGTTTCTTGACGGGATTGGAAATCTCCCAGCGGTCTGGCGCGTGGTCTCCGGAAGAAAAGGGCCTTCAAGGATTGCCATGTCCTATTCCTGCTTGATCTCAGCCTCAGTAAATCGACCAAGCCACTGCAGGTACTTGAGTGCCTCGTCAGTAGCTCGGCGCAGGAAATCTGAATCTCCGTCAATAATGGCCTGTAACAGCGCGCTGCGATCAGCGGCACCCTTTGATCTCGCCGCCAGCTTACGATGGTCCAACAGCCAACCTGCCAGGTCTGCTAACAGCTGACTCTTTGCGTCACGGCCCTTCGCCTTGGATTTCGCGTACAGAAAGCTCAGTGCCTGCCCGAGCCCGGCAGTCTGGATCCGCACGGGAAGCCGCTTGACTTCACGTCCGTAGTCCTTGGAATAGTCGCCGCCACCCGCTTCAATAACCTCCGTGACCCTCTTCCAGGCCTCCCTTGCCCTGAGCTGATCCAGCGTACGGTGTCTGTTCATTTCGATTCAGTCAGTCGCTCGGAAAAAACGGATGGCACAGATGCCTTTGCCTACGGTTTCGCCACCGCCGATCTGGACATGGCTTAGTTTCAAGCTCTCCAGTTTCTGCAGCAGCTCACGGCCCTCTATCGGAAACTCGGCCCGATGACTGTCCTGACAGATCACAAGCGAGTACAGCAGGGTCTCCGAAGGCAGGTATTCTTCGTAGAACAACGCGGATGGCCGCGCTGTCTTGAGATGGTAGTCAAGCCCAATGCGAGCAACGATTTCGGTGGCATTGCTGACAAAATGGGTGAAATCATCATCGTGAAGCACAGCCAGATGACGACAGATGCGTTTCGCTGAAGGCGTGTCCGCTGTCACGCGGTCCGCCACCCAACTGGATATCTCACCCCCATCCTCGCTGATGGAAAACTCAAATTCTTCCAAAATTATCTTACCGCCGGCTACCAGCGGACTTGATGATGCGCAACAGGCACTGTTTGGATCAGGTCTCGGGATTTCGGGAAGTGGTCCTCCGCCCGCGATGGACAAATCACGCTGCAGTCGCTCCAGAACAGCAGGACAGGTGACCCATGCAAAGACACCTGACAATGATCTCACCGGGAAGGCAAGAATCCGCGCATCCGAAAGAGTCAGCGCCCCGGCGTGTTCCGATGACGACCCCGTTGGCGGCCCAAACAATGCAAGCACCACGGGATTCCGGTCCGGTTTTGACCCTACCCTCCGGTTATACTCACTGCGAAGCACACCTTTAAGCGAAGATCCGGGGACAATAGGCCAGTTTGTGTGCCGCTCGCGCCGAATGGGCAGGTCAATGACCCCTAACGCAGTCCCGCCACCCGGATGCAGGCCGGTCAGGGCGTGAATAAACAGAATGGCTTGATCAGACATAACTCCAGTTGCCCTCCAGATAGTGACCCCACCCGACCAGCGCATCTTCACGCTCAACCAAGGTGCGGGGAATGTGTGAATTCTTCGGCAGATAGTATACCGTTCCGGCCGGAACCATGAATCTGTTTGGCTTGGGTCCACCGCGCGCCAGATCCCATCCAGAAACGCCCTGCGCGTGTGAAACGGAGGCCGCAATGCACTTCATCTTGCGCGGCTTCCAGCCATCAAACCAAGCGGGTGTCGTAAGCAGCACCAATCGCCCGTCAGCTCCTGAGACGGGCATGTTGGACCAAAAAGGCTCTCTATGAGTCTTCAGTTCAACATACCGGCCTTCACCTCCAAACTTCATTGCCGTGCCTGATTGGCGAAGAGGCTCGATTAGTTCGTCCCCACCCGTTATCTCCGCGCAAAAAGCCGCTTCCGGCCGTAGAGCCAGCATTCCCGCGGTATAGATCATGCTCTCTGCCGCGGTCATCCTACGCGGATCAACGGCAATTCCTACCCTCCGATCAATCTCGTACAAGGTCTCCCTGGTGTGGATCTGGCGCGGACTCGGCATTCCTCCCTCAAGGAAGGCACGCAGACCCGCGGGGGCAAGGAAGCCGGACACTGATTCAACAGTCTCACGCCCATGGTGCCAGAGCGGCAACATTCCGCGCTCTGGGGGTGACCAGCCGGGGGGCCGCATGCGGCGTGGATCCATCCGAATGATCGACCTCCCGTGGGGGGGACCAGACTTGGTGATCTTGAGACTGGAGGGTACCGGAACCAGTACCTCTCCCTTCCAACTGATCCAGGGGCCAGCGATCTTCAAATGCCCTAATTCCGCTACGGGATTACCGTATTTGGCCAGTGCCCTGTCAAATGAACCGGCCTTCCTGACGCGCTCCCCGAACCGCCTAAGACTGACTCCATGGGCCTTCAGCAACAGCGTACGAATTGCTCCTGCCAGCGTCTGAGGAGAAGGCAATCCGGAATCTGCATGGACCGACGGGCTGGGTGGGCGCGCATCACGAAAGAACAAAGTGTCCACCGGTTGAAGCGCGAGCCGAAGCGTTATTCGTTTATCCGCCATCCTGTCCGCGCGCTACAAATGATGCTCCGAGACATAAGTCAATGAATTCACTCAGAGGGTTCTCTGAACTCTGGGGGTACCGTCGGTACTGATGCCACCGGTGGTCCATTGATTCGGTTTTGGCCGAGATGCCGCTGACCGTTGCCGCCTGTGACCTCCAGATCAGTCGCCTGATGGCAGCATCAACTGCAGCAGATGGCAACTGCGGGTCCGAAAGTGCGGGTGCTTCACGCCTCAACTGATAAATCCAGCGATCCGATACTCCTCGGGCAAATTCGTCATGGACCTCCTGAAACCAAGGGGCCATTTCCCACGAAAGGCGGCAGCTGGGACGTTCGCCCGAACGACGCATAAAGCGCAGGGTGATGCAGTTTTTGCCTCTGTTCTTTGAGGATTTTTCTGCTTCACGGGCTGCGCGAAGCGCGCCGCGCAGGTCTTCCTTGTAATGGACAAAAGCGATGCCGGCTGAAAGTGTCGCTCTGCCTCCCATTGCCAGCACATGCCTGCCACCATACTCTACCCACCCCTGTGGGTCAGCATTCTGACCCCGAAATGCCTCCCTTAAAGCGATCGCACAAGGAACAGCGTTCCGGGCCGGCAGCAAGGCCAGCACATCATCACCGCCTGAATAGATCAGCGTTCCGCAAAACCGTTCCACCACATCAGGCGCGCCAAAACTGGCAAAGTTATTCAACGATTCGCTGATGGCCGCGTGCAATGCCGGACCTACAGGTCGTTTGGCCTGAAGGCCGTCTGAATCCAGTTGCTCAAAGTACTTGCGCAGTTTGGGGTGAACAACATCCTGGACTCGCGGAGCTCTGGCTCCACTTAGCCATAAACCCATGTCGTCCGCGTCAAGGGCCAATACGGCATAGTACTTCGGAGGGCTGCCCTGGTCCTGAATTGCACCTTGGATCTGATTCCAGATGTGGTGAGGGACTGATTCTCCGTCTTCCAGGCGGCGACGCTGATGAATCCATCTCCCGTTGAACTGACTTGACGATTCAATTCCTGTTTTCTGCAGCCACTCGCCGGCTGCAATGGTTGCGGTGTCGGGGAACCACAAATCTGCATCGTCCAGCCCCAATAGGTCACCCAGGAATCTCTCGGGCGCGAATCGCTTGCAGAGAGCCACCGCGCAGAATCGCTCCGTATTTCTAATTCGAGGAATATTCCTTGATGCAGCGGCCCAGAACTCAGCCGACTCCTGAAAATTGGATGGGCCCACCTGCTCATACGTTCCCAGCAGACTGCACTTTGGTCCGGCGGGCACATTTGCCGATACCTTCGGCACATGCCTGATAGACCGCTGCGCCGCGGCCAGCCGCGCAGAAACTTCCATCTCTGCCTGCCACCGACCCGCCCCCTTCTGATTAAATCTTGGGCGTTCTTCCGCGGGAATAACGTCCGCCATTCCGCGGACTTTCCCGGCATCAGTCCATACCTCTTCAAAGGATTCTTTTCCACCTACCAGCCTGGCCAGATCCGTTTCAGTGATTTCGGATACAGAACACACGGAGGTGGATATCTCAAAGAAACTCTCAACCTGGTAGGCCCAGTTTCCGGACCAATGCGCATCCAGTTTTGACAAATCCGGGTCCAATTCGGATCGCACTTTGCTGGCCAGATTTCTCCAACCGTCTCGGATTGCCTCGCGACTGGCATTTTCAAACTGACGCGCAATCCTGCCCTTCTTGCCGAAGGGAACCAAGGCAACAAACCGGTTCGGTAGGGACGGGGCCTTACGAGCCTTTGGTGGTGGCTCGGGTATCAGTTTGCCAAGTCCCGGAAATTCCCGTAGCCAGAGATCCGCCAGCGGATTGCCGCGCAATGCCGGAAAAACCATGACCGTGGGCCCCAAATCACGAACCACAGGGCGAATTCCCTGAAAAATCAGCCACGACAGGAGTGCACTTCCCGACCAGAGATCGCGCACACTCCGTGCGGCCTCAATGAAGGTCTGTACCGGGCCGAGACTGACAGACAAGACTGCATAGCCCCGCAATTTTCCCTGAGTTGCCGCCTGAATACCGCTTGCGATGTCCGCATGGTGTATCAGGGAATGGTCCGGGATTCGGGTGTCAGCCGGCAGCAGCGTGAAGTCGAATCCGAACCGCTCCTGCAACCTGTCAGGCAGCAGCCTCCACACCGCCAGAAATCGAATATGCGGATCCTTGGGTAACCCTTGTACGATTTCCCTGATCACCCCCTTGACAGACCTTTCATCTACCATTCTGGCCCGCAAGGTGTGCGAAGCAGCGCTCAATGGATGAAAAACCTGCAGCGAGCCGTTTTCCACACTGACCGCACGGGCTCCGCCGCCGGCAGTAGGCATGGGTATTCGCTCTGCCTTGGCCGCGATGATGTCGGCAGGCTTGACCCGCTCCTCCATGCGCCGACTATAAGTAGCTTCACCCAATGCAGCGGACAGGTAGCGGGCTGCACGAGACTGATGGTCAAAAACCGACAACGCTTTGTCCACCGGATCGTGCATCCAGGCTTGAAGCACTTGCCTCCAGTCTGTTTTGATCATTCGTGATCCGGCGGTGCCCATAATGGCTGAGCAAGAAATCCAGCGGCTACATTTTCTACCGCCCCAAGATAGCATAATCAGCTCAGACGCTGCACGGGCATGGGGTCACTCTGGATGACTCTGTGGTAAGCAGCGGCCAAGGTTGCCCCCTGGTCACTGCAGCCGAATACCCTGCAGCTCCCTCATGGTTCCTAGGATGGCAAAGAAATATCATCTACAGTTTGGGCTATAATTCCCCTATTTTTCGAGCTACGGCATCAAGACGACCTCCTATGCAACACCTCCAGGACTACCGGAGACTTGCCCTGACGGAGCAGATCCAGCTGATCATGAGCAAGGTCCAGGTGAGCGCATGGCGGTTGCAGCTGCACACTCCACTTGTGCACGCAACAACTCCCATGATACGCGGAGTTTGGGGGCACGCACTTAGACAAATTGACCGAAGCCTGTACGACCTGGCTTTCGCAGGCGTAAACAATACCGGGCAGAACCTGCCGCGCTATATCCTTCGACCGGCTCCACCAGACCCCCTCACCGCTCCTGCGCTGGACTGGATTCTGTTTGGTATAAATCAATCCCATGAGCCCGCTCTCTGGAGAGCATGGGATAAGGCTTGCGCCATGGGACTGGGCCCGGATCGTGTGCCGTTTCAGATCCGGAAGCGCAGATTGTTGGCACCGGACAACCTGCCAACAGCCGCAAGGGCATGGTCGCTGCCGGAAGTCACCTGGCCCCTACCCGATGACCCTGCCTCAACGCCGTGTGTCTTGAAGTGTGAGGTTCCAGTCAGATTGATAAAGCGTAAGCAGTTAATTGCGGCACCAACGTTTGTGGACCTGATAACAGGTGCAGTGCGCAGAATTGCCGCGCTGGCTGGCCTGCCCCGTAGCGAAGCCTACGCGGACATCATGCGGGCGGCAAAATCTGTTGCCCGTCGGACACTGGCCGAGCCATGGGTCGGCGAAGACTGCCAGGTGGTTCGCTGGTCGGCAGCACAGCAGAAAGAGGTAAAGCTCTACGGCGTAACGGGAGCCATGGCGTTGCCGAATGGCCCAGGATCCTTTTGGCCCCTCCTTGCAGCAGCTCAATGGACCCACATCGGAAAGGGAACCGTCTTCGGGATGGGCGAGCTCCGCATTTATCCCCTGTCGCGGTAAATGGTGGCAGCGGGCAATTGGTCTGATCGCTGATTGGTGCGATCCAGCCTTTACAATTCCCTGTTCACCCGCCCCACTACAAGGGTTGTCACATGCCAGGGTCATCATGATTCAGCCCCGCAGTTTCCCACCGGCAACTGTGCACATCGGTCAGCGCAACATCGGGCAGCATTTCTTCCGCGTTATGCTCCGTCTTCTGGACCGCGGGCAATGCCTCCACGCGCCGGATTTGCCTAATTTGCCCAAGCAACCGTACCCCCCATCCATGGCACCTGCTGTGCTCATCGTCGATGACGAAGATGATATTCTGGATCTGCTGGCGTATAACCTGAAGCGGGCCAAGATGACTCCGCTCAGAGCCGGCAACGGGCTGAAAGCCCTCAAAGTGGCTCAGCAGCAGCGGGTAGACCTGATTATCCTGGATGTCATGATGCCGCAATTGGATGGCCTGGAAACCTGCCGCCGCCTGCGACGCGATCCAAAGCTGCGGCATATTCCCATACTGATCCTGACCGCCCGGTCAGCCGAGGAAGATCATATTGCCGGACTCGATGTGGGAGCGGACAGTTTTCTCCCCAAGTCCGCCGGAGTCGGGGTCATTATTTCGCAGGTCCGCGCCATTCTGCGGGCCGTGCACAGGCAGAGTCCCGGCGGCCCATCCAGTATTCTCACCGCTAAGGACCTGAGGATCGACCAGGCCTGCTATCTGGTGCATAAAGGCGAGGGCGAAAACCGTGTTGAAATTCGACTGCCGCGCAAGGAGTTTGAATTGCTGCACTTTCTGGCCTCCGCACCTGGCGTGGTTTATCGCCGAACAGATATTCTCACCCAGATCTGGGGGGATGATGTGCTGGTATCAGACCGCACGGTGGATGTACACGTACGGAAAATCCGCAAGAAACTGGGCAAGAAGTACATTGAGACTGTCAAGGGAGTCGGGTACCGCTTCAGGGATCCGGCTGATTGAGCCAACCTGTGCGCATGTTGCCTGTGCGCTAACCTCCAGACCATGAATCTGACCCCACTTCGGTGGCACCGGCTGAGTTTCCGGCTGGCCTGGCGGGTCAGCGGACTCATGCTGGTGCTGATTGTTCTGGTAGCACTGGCCGGCTATCGTCTTCCCTTGTGGGTCATGGGAGGAATCAGCATGCTCTCCGGTGTTATGATCTACGGTCTGGTCTACAACCTGGCTGCGCTGCGGCTGACACAGGTGCGAAACACGCTGGACGCGATTGACCGCGGAGCCTTTGATTCACTGCCGGACAAGGGCGGCCGGGCCGTGGACGAGGTGGACAACCTGCTTCAGCAATCCTTGCACACCGCCGCCAGCATCAGGAGTCAGATGGAGGAACGGGAGCGGATTGAGCATTACCGCCGTGAATTCCTAGGCAATGTGACCCATGAGCTCAAAACACCCATCTTCTCCATTCATGGCTTCGCAGAAACCCTCCTGACCGGTGCACTCAAGGATAAGAGCGTGCGGAAATCCTTTGTCAAGCGCATCAGGCGCAATGCCCGACGGCTGGAGAATCTCGCCGAAGATCTCTCTGTGGTCGCAAGGATCGAAATGGGAGAGCTTGCGATGAATCCGTCGGCCTTCAGTCTGCATGACCTGGCACTGGAGGTCATGCAGACCTTTGAGCCGCTGGCTACCCGGCGGCAGGTGGACCTGCATCAGACGATTGCCGAAGGTCTACCGCCTGTACAGGCGGACCGGGATCGCATCGGCCAGGTGCTAAGCAACCTGGTTGACAACGCGATAAAGTACAGCCGGGAAAACGGCCAGGTGGAAATCAGTGCCCGGCTGCTGCCCGGCGGACGTATGGAGGTATCCGTGATTGATAACGGGATCGGCATCCCCGAGCAGCTGATTCCCCGCCTGACAGAGCGCTTTTTTCGAGTGGATACGAGTCGGTCCCGTGCTCGCGGCGGGACGGGCCTCGGACTGGCGATCGTAAAACATATTCTGGGGGCGCATGAGTCTACGCTGGTAATCAGGAGTCAGGAGGGATCCGGTTCAACCTTCGGCTTTACGCTGCCTACAAGCGCCGGCAGTTCCTGAATGTGGCACGACAGAGGGGCCGGGCCGATATCGCCAGTTCAAACAGTCGGAGGGCCTTGCTGCGCAGCCGCTGCTTACCCACACTATTGTCCACCACAACATCAGCCCGGCACTCCAGCTCCGCTTGGGGCAGCTGGTGTGCCATACGCTGCAGTACCTGCCGCGCGGTAAGACCATCCCGCTGCCGCACGCGCCGAATACGCACGTCTTCCGGAGCTGTGACCACCGCTACCGCGTCCAGCCTGTGCTCCAGGCCTGCTTCGTAAATCAGGGCGGCTTCGTGCACCAACAGCGGTGCCCGGCAGGAAAGTTTCACCTGATCAAACGCATCCCGAACGGCCGGATGCACAATCGCATTGAGCTTTGCCAGGTCTTCCGCCGCTCCAAACACGCGGGCGGCCAGCCACTCGCGGTCGAGCTGCCCGTCTGAACGATAGCTCCTGGGACCAAACGTACGCTCAACGGACCTACGCACATCTCCAGGTTGCTCCATGAGTTGCCTGGCAACCTGGTCAGCCGCAAAAATTTCGGCACCCAACTCAGCAAGGAAGCCGCACACTATCGTCTTACCGCTACCCATTCCTCCGGTGACCCCCAATGTGTTGGCCGTATGGGCGGACGACATGCGACTCCGTAACTGAGGCAGGTTCTCTTTCATAGCCTCCAGCTAACCCCCAGCCTTACCAGTGGAATCAGGCGGCGTGACCCACGGCGTGCAGACTCCCGAATATGCTCACGACTACTTTCAGGCAGGCTGCCGTAGAGAATATGAAAGACCCGCTGCATATTAGCCCAGGCATCCAGCCGCAATCGGGCGGTTCCCCGCGTCCAGTTCAGGGCCGCCGCCGGTCCCATCTGGGTGATCCAGCGCTGCGCAGCCCTTGCAATGCTGCTCTGCAGCACAGCTCCTGACGCGTCCGTTACGGGATTGCCTGATGCATCCAGGCGTGCATACTGTATTCTGGCGACCCGGTCATAGTCGCTTCTGACGAATGCCCGCCAGCCCAGCTCACCCCGCAGCCAGCGGCCGGTTTCAAACCTGACCCAAAAGTTGTACGTACGCAGCGTATCAAAAGGGATTTCGGCAAACGAACTCCACAGCAGCCGGCCAAGCCGCAGGTCCGCAAATGAGGCGGTCAGCCTGAAATCCGAATCCTCAGTCACGGCCTGTTCCCAGTTGGTTTCCAGTCGCATTTCCCTGGCCGACTGATCTTTGGACGGGCGGCCCGGCAGCACAAAGTCGTCCACCGTATAGGTGGCCCGCACTTCACTGGCCAGTTCCAGGCGCGTGCGCGCATGCGGATGCCAGCTTACCGCCGGGCGCAGACGCAGGCTGCGCTGCACGCTGTTTTCGGCCGACCGTTCTTGGTTTAGAAACACCGCATGATAGTAGGATCCAAACACTTTGACTTCCGCGGTAAGGTGCCGCCTGGGCCGTACCTGTATGCCTAGTTCCATATTGTGCACGACTTCGTCGCGATCATCCAGATTCGCAATCGGGGTATCGTGACGCACGATGCGCGAGCTTCCGGTAAACATCAGCGTCATCCTGGGTAGAATCACGGCCCTGAACCGGCCCTGTACACCCAACACCCCTTCATCATAATCCGCCTGCTGCAAGAGCAATGCCCTGCGCGTTGCCTCCGAGGCTGGCAGTTCTTCCCGATTGCTGAGCTCTCTTCGTTCCGCCGAAATGTCAACCTCCGCGGTAAGCTCCGCACTGACGGACCCGCGATCGTACAGCAGACCGAATTCACCTCCGAAGGCCCGCCGAGCAAAGTCCGTCTCAAAGTAAATGGACTGCTCCGGCGCACGGGCGGTGCGGATACGCCGGTTATTGGCTATCAGGTCGGCCTGGGCGATGACTCGCAACCCGGCTGCCACGGGGGCCAACAGCTGAAGTCGGGCATCCAGCGTGTCACTGGTGGTTGCCTCTACCGACTGGGCGGACTGCAACTGATCCCGGTTAAGGAATGAGGCCGCCTGATACGTGTCGCGCCGCCGGCTGGAAATTCGCATGGCCGAAGATAGCCGGGCTTCTCCGAATGCCCGTTCCGCACTGCTGGCTATGTGCACCCGGTGTCCGCGACGGGGATTGAGATTTTCCCAGATGCCTTCAGCATCCAGATCCACCAGATAACCGGCCACGGTTCGCGACGAGACCCTAACAGCCCCTCCGCCGGCAGGTCCAGCATCCGAGTGCTGCACAATGGTGCCGTCCGACTGTGGCGGTCCCGGTCTTCTGTCTACGGCCACACCCGCGAGCGGTACTATTGAAACAGCCCGCAGGGGCCGGTATGCAATGCCTGCCAGCAGACCCTGAGCCAAGGCCCGGCCGGATCCGAACCAGTCCACATATCCGCGCAGGATAGCATCCAGCACGGATCCCAGCCGACGCTCCGCGCTGAGGTGCATCCGGTCCTCATCCCTGAACCGAAGCTGATCATCAAACTGAATAAAGGCATCAGAAACAAACCTGTTGGCCACCGACAGCTGCCATTCAGCCCACCGGGCATCATACCGGGCCGTGGACTGCCACCGATACAGATTGACTTCGCGGTCAAAACCGGTCTCCAAGTGGAGATTCGTCTGGGCCTGCGCGAGGATCGGGGTGAGAACCGTCATCAGGCAACAGCCAACATACCGATTGACCGCCGCCAACCAAGTGGCGGGCTTTGCCATTGATCTGGGAGTCAGCCCGGAGGCCAGTCCATCTGACGCCCACCCATAACATGAAGATGCAGGTGGTCCACGCTCTGACCTCCATCAGCGCCGCAGTTGATCACAACGCGATATCCATCCATAAGCCCTTCCTGCCGGGCCACCGTGCGTGCCGCAAACAGAAGATGCCCGGCCAGTTCCATGCTCAGGTCCCCGTCCAGTGACGTAACGGGCTTGCGCGGCACTACCAGGACATGCGTAGGAGCTTGGGGGGCTATGTCCCGAAACGCCACGCAATGAGCATCCTCATAGACCCGCTCAGCGGGAATTTCTCCGCTGATGATCCGCTCAAAAAGTGTAGGCATTCCGGCAGTACTGGAAGGGAAGGGACTTGGGTGGCTGAACAAACCCCTACGGAATCCGTTCCTAATGCGGAACTTGTTTATAGCGTATGCCCACCGTTTATGTCACGCGCAGGGCCCGATTTAATGCAGCGCACAGGCTACACAATGATGAGAGGTCCGGCGCGTGGAATCAGGCGACTTTTGGCGCGTGCAACAGCCCCAACTGGCACGGACACAATTATACGCTGGATGTAACCGTTGCCGGTGAGCCGGACCCTGAAACAGGCTACGTCCTGGACCTGGCCCAACTGAGCCGCCTCATAGAGGATCATGTGGTCCGGCATCTGGACCACAAGAATCTCAATCTGGATGTGCCCTTCATGCAGGACATTATTCCGTCCACGGAGAACCTGGTTGTCGCGATCTGGGACAGACTGGCCAATGTACTGCCCGCCGGCCGACTGCACCGGGTGTACCTGGAAGAAACGGAGAAAAACAGTGCAGAGTATTTCGGACCGAATTCATGAGCCAGGCAGATCGCCCTGAATTGGAAGCGGATTTGTATTCAGGATCCGTTACCGAAGCCATCGCCGAACATGTAACGGGTATTCTGGAGAGCCTCGGTGAGAATCCGAATCGGCCCGGCCTGGTCAGGACTCCGGTCCGCGTCGCCCGGGCTTATCAGTTCCTGCTTCAGGGCTATCATCAGAACCCCCGCAGCATTCTGGAAGGAGCCCTGTTTGAAGAGGACTACCGGGAGATGATTCTGGTCAAGGACATTGATGTCTTCAGCCTTTGTGAGCATCACCTGATCCCCTTTTTCGGCAAGGCGCATGTTGCCTATATCCCGGATGGCCGGGTTGTCGGTCTGAGCAAGATCCCGCGTGTCGTCGATGCTTTTGCCCGCCGGCTTCAGCTGCAGGAGAGACTGACCGTTCAGATTCGCGATGCCATTGAGGTGGTTTTGCGGCCCAAGGGCATTGCGGTACACATTGAGGCCACGCACTTGTGCGTGTCCATGCGGGGGGTACAAAAGCAGAATGCCGTAACCACGACCAGTTCGTTAGGTGGTGAATTTCTGTCCAGCGAAACCGCGCGAGCGGAATTCATGCGGCTCATTAACGGCAAGTAGGTGAACCGAAGACTGGAGAATTGTCACCCGGCCTTACCAGGCCTCAGTTCAGGGACGGATCAAGCGGGAAGTTTGCAAGCATGGCATATTCGCCGCCCATGCGCCGCAGCACTGCGCTCCAGAGGTCCTGCGCGCGAGCGCTGAATACCAGCTCCCGCACGGCCCGGGTCACAAACCAGCTTCCTTCGCTGATTTCGGAGTCCAGCTGTCCGGGACCCCAACTGGAAAAGCCGGCGAAGAAGCGGCAGTCGGTGTAGGATGCCTCTTCGTCACGTATCAGGGTCTGGATGTCCTCAAAACGGCCGCTGAAAAACACACCTGGCATCACCGGCAGGGCTGAGCGCACGCGATCGCCGTGCCGGTGCAGGTAACTGACCACATCTTTCTTGACGGGTCCGCCAAAGTGCAACTGGCTCTTGCCACGCATATCACTGATGAAATGGCTGACATCAATATCCAGCGGGCGATTGATCACCAGGCCCACTGCACCTTCTTCCTCTTCCACACAGAGCAGCACCACCGAACGGAAGAAGTTCTCATCTCTCAGTACCGGTGCCGCCACCAGAAAATCACCAACCTTCGCCATTTTCCCATTCCGAAGACTTGCGCAATTTACGTATGACAGCGCACTGAATCAGGCATTTGCGGTTACCCGTATCGCGGATGGCTTCCACGGCGTAGCCATTCTCTTCGCCGAGCCAGATGCCAGCCTGAAGCAATCCCTCGGCCCCAACTCTTCCCGTGCAGCACCTCTCCGCCTGCCTGAGTCGTCACCCGGCGGGGAAATCAGACCCAAGCTCGCCGGCCTGGTCCACTTGGGCTCACAGCTGGCTGGGTGTTTTCTGGAAGAGTCAGGAATAATTCAGTCCCGTACGGAACAGATGCGCATCTTTGACCGAGAGTACTGGTGGCCCAAATGTTCCCATTCTGGAAAGAATTTGAGGCTTACCATCATACGCACCGACTTCGTGAACTGCAGCCCCCCTGTCGCATATAATAGATGGCGTGTTGTATTATTCGCAGATCAAATCTCGCCAGATTCACCGTAGTGGATCGCCTTTCATCCCATACTGCTCAATTCGCCATGCCCAAATCGCCACCCAGCGCCCTCAGGGTCGCCTCCCAGATTCTTTGGATCGGAAGCCTTCAGAGTCGCCTGTTCACTCCGATGCAGCTGCTCAAGCTGTCTTACATCAGCCACGGTTGGACGCTGGGCCTTTGCGATCACCCGCTGTTTAGGGACGATGTCGAGGCTTGGAAATACGGGCCCGTAATCCCGAGCGTCTATCACAAGTACAAACGATTCGGCTACTCGCATATCAGGGTCAGACTCAAAGACCGCCGAAGCTCTTTTGAAGAAACCATGCACGGCATAATGATCCGTGTGGTCAAGGTTTACGGCATGTATGACGGGCTGCACCTATCTGCCCTAACCCACCAGCCGGATACTCCTTGGGATATTGTGATCAAGGAGTACGGAGAGGGAGCGACAATATCCAGGGACGTAATTGGGAACTATTACAAGAGATTGAGCAAGGGCACCTGAGCGATGTCCGTTCATGAGAAAATTGAACGCGAGGAGTTCCTCGCCGATCCTGGCAAGAGCTATGCTGATGCCGAGCTACGAAGGCTCTTTGAGCAGCAGGAAAGCAAGCGCAAGCGTGACCAGTCGGCTCGATGGCACCTGCATACGATATCCGTGATCGGACTTTGGGCCGCCGCCTGTGTGTCCATTAGTCTTGTGCTTATGTGGACTTAGCATCTCCTGACACCTTGGGACTTTGTCACCCCCATAGAGCTTGATACGATTGAGGCCATCTTGGTTGCCGCCATTGGTTCGTCTTACTTGGTGGGCTACGTCAGATAATGGCTGAACCAACACGCCGATTAGTCCGGTGTCGCGGCCACATTAGTTGACAGCGCGGGGCGTGCGACCGATTGCGCCATCAGTCCGCACAGCTGTCCTGCTGCGCGGTACACTTCATTGCACAATGTGTTGAACACAGCGCCGGGCGGACCAGAATCGGATAATCTGATTTGCGTATGTGAACCCTCCAGATGGCACATCTGTCATTGACGCTCACGCCGGGGCAGCTTTACGTCCTTTGAGACTGCATCTTTCGGAACCGGGACGCTGGCTGAACTCGTAACCGACGAAGGGCGGGTTGGGCCGGGATTCAGCGATTGAGGGCTTTCGGCCGTGCACCTCAGCGCTTCTTAGGGCCAACCCTCCGTGCAAGCCTGCCCGACCATGCACGCAACTCCGCCGGACAGTAGCGGGAAGCCAGCAGCAGATACAGCGCTCCAAATACGGCCACCACGCCTACGACCTGGGCCACTGGCGGCCAGGTGCCCACCAGATGCCATAAGCCCAAAGCCGGCAAGGTTGTGGCAATCGCCATAAGCACCATCACGCCGACCCTGCGCCAGGGCATCACGGGGCCATCAAGCTTTCGTGCCAAAGCCCGCAGCAGAAATCCGAATTCCACCCAGGCTGCGACTGAACTGCCCAGAGCCAGCCCGGCCGCACCGAAAAACAATGGGGACGCACCAAACGCGGACAATCCGGCCAGCGGCAGCGTGTCCAGCAACAGCATCGCCGGCACGGCTACTGCGACAGATACGGCCAGTCGTACCCCCGCCATACGTGCCGGTGTGCGCGTATCTCCAAGCGCCCAGAAGCCATTGTGCATAAGGCGGCTGCTTACCGTTGCCACCAGACCCAGGCTGTACGTTGCCAGCACACTGTAGGTAAGGAGCGTGTCATCAGCCCCGAACAAGCCGCCGCCATAAATGCCACCGACGATTGCGTAACCCAGCGTCAGGTACCCCAAAGCCGTAGGAACTACCAGCAGCAGCCCCTGCCCGAGCCCCTGCTCCAGGCGGCCGGTCAGTTGCTGAAGATTGCTCCGGCCGAATCGGGACAGCTCTGGAAGCTCCGCCGCCGCCACCGACATCCCGAAAAGGCTGATCGGGAGCAGATACAAGACCTGAGCATAGGCCAGTGCGGCAACCGCGCCCACAACAAGAAAACTGGCCAGCCACAAATCCATCCAGGCGGACAGCTGCGCCACGCCGCGCCCGGCTATGGCAGGCCCGGCCGCCCGCAGCGCTGTACGTACTCCGTCCAACTGCATAGACCAGCTTAATCGGAAACCCCGGATGACACGGGCTACAAATGGCAGTTGGACCAGCAGCTGCAATGCGCCTCCCAGCAGTCCACCCAGGAATGCGGCCTTAAGTACGCGTGTCAGTGCATCCAGTGAAATCTTCTCTCCAGACACCGCCGCTGTATGAGAAGGATCAAGGCCCGCCATCGTGCCCGCAATGAGCAACGCACTGATAATGGCCACATTCCAGGCCACAGGTGCCAGATAGGGCACCAGAAACCTGCGATGACTGTTGAGCACGCCCAAGGCCCATGCGGACAATACCAGCAGGCCCGCCATGGGGAAGGCCAGACGGACCATGTCGGTCGCAAGGGCCAGTCGGTCAACCGCCGTCGACACCCCAGCGGCATCCTGCGCAAAGCCCCGCATCAGGATCCAGCAAATGGGATGGGCCAGAACCATCCCCAACAGCACACTGGCCGAGACCACCACCAGCAACAATCCAAAAATGCTGCCGGCGAACCGCCCCGCATCCCGGGTGCGCCCCTCTTCAAGCATCCGGCTGTAGACAGGGACAAAGGCTGCGGAAAGCGTGCCTTCTCCCAGGAGGTTCTGAAGGAGGTTGGGAACGCTGAAGGCCGCTTTCAATACATCCGCATGGGGGCCGACTGCAAAATACCGGGCGATCAGACTCCAGCGCAGCAATCCGAATATTCGACTGATAAATATCCCGACCGCCACAATGATGGCGCGGCTCCGTCCGCTTGCGGACTCCCTTGATGCCTCCATGTTTGTACTGCGGGCTTTGTAATTTGAGATTATACACAAATACGCCATGTTTGAATACGTCGCCGGCAAACTCGCCAGCAAAAAGCCCACACAGGCGGTCATCGACGTAAAAGGTGTCGGATTCAGACTGCTGATCCCCACATCAACCTATGAGCAGCTGCCTGAACCCGGTGGTCAGGTGCGCCTTTTGGTCGTCCAGCATGTCCGGGAAGACACCTTTCAGCTGTACGGGTTTCTGACCGGAGGCGAGCGAACCCTGTTTGAGCTTATGGTCAGCGTCCCGGGAATTGGTCCGCGCACGGCCCTGGCTGCCCTCTCCACCATGAAGCCTGCAGAGCTGCAGCGCCACCTGACGGAAAACAATCCTGCCATGCTGCAGCGTATTTCGGGGGTAGGCCGCAAAACCGCCGAGCGTTTAATTGTAGAACTGCGTGATCGTACCCGGCCGCTGGTTCTTGACGATGGGGAATCCCCGGATACGGCCAATATCCATAATGACGCGCTGCTGGCCCTGGAAGCACTGGGGTATGCGCGTGCAAAAGCGGGAATGGCCCTGCGGCGTGCACTACGCAAGCACCCGGATGCCTCAACTGCCGATCAGCTGATCCGCCTGGTCTTAAGTCAAAGGTAGGCGTGTTGTACCTTTGACGGACACCTACTCAGCCGCCAGACCATGCGACACGATTTTCTGTCTCGCCGTGATTTTCTAGCCACCGCCGGTGCGGCCTCCCTGGTCGCAGGCACCCGTCGAGGCGGCTTTGCCCGATCTACCGCCGGGCCCGTAGCCATAGCGAGTAGCAACGGCCTCAATACCGTGGCGCGTGCGGTAGAGGAAATCAACAGCGGTGCTGATGCTCTGGATGCCGTTATCGCAGGGGTCAACCTGGTGGAAGAAGACCCCAACGATACCACCGTAGGCTATGGCGGCCTGCCCAATGCGGAAGGCACGGTGGAGCTGGACTCTGCAGTCATGCACGGTCCGACCGGTCGCGCCGGCGCGGTGGCCAGCCTTCAAGGCATCATGTATCCGTCCAAAGTAGCCCGACTGGTGCTGGAACGTACCGATCATGTGCTACTGGTCGGTATGGGTGCCCAACGCTTTGCGCAGATGCATGGCTTTGCCATTGAGAACCTGCTTACCGACCGGGCTCGCGCAATCTGGGTCCGGTGGCGCGAAAACCTTTCCAACCGGGATGATTACCTGCCGCCGCACGGGCCGGACGAGCGGGATCTCGGGGAAGCTATGCGACGCAATGAGGATCACTGGGGGACGATTCACTGCTCCGCGATTGACCTGAACGGCAATATCAGCAGCGTCACCACCACCAGCGGGCTGGCGTTCAAAATCCCCGGGCGCGTCGGCGACTCACCCATCATCGGTGCCGGTCTCTACTGCGACAATGAGGTGGGGGCAGCGGGGTCTACTGGCCGCGGTGAAGCAAATCTGGAGAACTGCTGCAGCTTCCTGATTGTTGAGCGCATGCGCATGGGGGATTCCCCGGAAGCCGCGTGCCTATATGCGTGCGAGCGCATTGCGGACCATACCCGGCTGGCACGTCTGCAGAACAGCGCCGGAGAGCCGGCTTTCAATGTTTCGTTCTATGCGGTCAATAAGGCGGGAGAAGTAGGGGGTGCCCGCATTCGCGGCACCGGGCGGATGGCGGTGGCAGATGCCCAAGGCGCACGCCATATTGAGATGGCCTGCCTGTACGAGTAGTGGCATGCCGCTGCTGCTGAATCCTGCCCGACTGCCCCTTCCTGCCTCCACGACGACTGTTTTCGACCGTAGCGGGCCCCTTGTGCTGGAGCTGGGGTTCGGAGATGGCCGATTCCTGCAGACCCTTGCGCGGCAGCACCCCGACTGGAATTTGCTCGGTGCCGACACAGCTCGCGTGTCGGTCACGCGCGCCTGGCATCGTATGCGCGGTCTTTCAAATGTCCGACTGTACTGTGGCAGCGGAGTGTTTTTGTTGTCCAATCTGGTCCGCCCGGAATCGCTCCACTGCATGTATGTAAACTTTCCAGACCCGTGGCCCAAAGCCCGGCATGCCCACCGCCGCCTTTTCCAACCAGGGTTTCTGCGCCTATTGGCTGCTCGGCTGGCGGCGGGCGGAGCCCTGCTGCTTACTACGGACGACCACCGGTATTTTGCGGAGGCCATCGCGCGGGCGCAAGACTCCGGCCTGTTTGCAGTTGCGCAGCCTGATCCGCCCGCTATTGTGCTGCAGACCCGGTATGCGCGCAAATGGCGCGGGCTCGGACGAACCTTCCGCCATGCTACCTTGCGTAAATGTGCCGCGCCTGCCGAGCCCGTATTGCCAACCGTATCTCTTGTCCCCGACATGTTTCATGCGCTTCTGGCTGGTGACCTGCCCGAACCGGCTGCGTTTACGCCCAATGCCTATCCCTTCAAGGGTGGAAAAGTGGTCCTGCTTCAGAGTCTACGCACGGAAGATGGCCGCAAAATGGTCGTCCTGGCCCGCACCCACGAAGAAGAGCTTATCCAGGACCTGCTGATCGAGGTTCGACCCACCAAGGCTGCTCAGGCCGACCTGGTGGTCAATCTCACGCCGTTCGGCCAGCCGCTGGCCACACATGGAGCTCGCGAGGCCGTTAAGGCGGTAACCGGCTGGTTGATCAACCGAGGCCTCACGCTGGTTGACACCTACTACTGATTTTTTATCCGCTATGAGTCGCCACACCCTCAACCTGACCGACGATCTTTACCTCTACAGCCTGAGTATTGGACTCAGAGAGCATCCGGTACTGACCCGCCTTCGGGAGGCTACCGAGTCGCACCCGATGGCAAAAATGCAGATCTCGCCGGATCAGGGACAGTTTATGGCGTTTCTGGTACGCCTTACCGGGGCCCGCCGCATCCTTGAAATAGGCACCTTTACCGGCTATTCCGCGCTGGCTATGGCGCTGGCGCTTCCAGACTCCGGCAGACTGATGGCCTGTGAGATTGACCCGGACTATGCGCGTATCGCCCTTGACTACTGGGGGCGGGCGCAGGTGGCGCACAAGATTGAGCTCAGGCTGGCCCCTGCTGCCGAAACCCTAAGCCGACTGCTGTCTGAAGGTGCTGCCGACACCTTTGACCTGTGCTTCGTGGATGCTGATAAGCAGAACTACGACACCTATTACGAGCTCGGCCTGAAACTGCTGCGACCTGGCGGACTGATGCTGGTTGACAACATCCTGCGCGGCGGCGACTCGGCCAATCCCGCCACCACCAGTCTGGGAACCCAGGCCATCCGTGCACTGAATACCAGGATGCATGGCGATTCACGTGTGGAGCTGAGCTTCGTTCCGATAGGCGACGGACTTATGCTCGCCCAGAAGCGTCCCGCCTCAAGCGGACTCCAAACAACCCCCGTCAGTACTGCCTCCGGGTGAGCCACCGATCCGATCCGGGGGGTTCGGGCTGACTCCGAACATTGTCCTTTCGGCTGTAGAGGGCCGCCATGGCGGCGGCGGAACGGGCGGGGCGCTGCAACTGCATCAGATTCGGATGGTCGCGCACAAAGTGCGTCGTTAACTGCCCGGACTGCCAGGCATCACTTTCCATCACCGCCAGACAGTAGGGCAATGTGGTCTTTACACCGGCGATCCTGTAATCCTTCAGCGCCCGAATCATGCGGCGGGTCGCCTGTGCCCGATCCTGGCCCCATGTCGTTACTTTAGCAATCATGGGGTCATAATGGATGGGAACTTCACCTGGCCCCCAGTAGGCCGAATCCACCCGCACCCCGACCCCCACAGGGGGCAAATGCAGGCTCATGTAGCCCGGATCCGGTACGAATCCCGATGCCGCGTCTTCCGCATATATCCGACACTCCACCGCATGACCTCGGATACTGATCCCGTCTTGCACAATGGCCAGAGACTGCCCTTCGGCCACGCGGATCTGCTGAGCCACCAGATCCAGCCCCGTAATCCACTCGGTGATCGGATGCTCAACCTGCAGTCGCGTATTCATCTCCATGAAATAGAAATTGCGGTGGCGGTCCACCAGAAACTCCACCGTTCCCGCTCCGGCGTAACCGCACGCGGCCGCGGCCCGCAGGGCGGCCTGTCCCATGGCCTCTCTGATCTCGGGTGTCATCAGGCAGGCGGGCGCTTCTTCAATGATCTTCTGATGTCGCCGCTGGATGGAACACTCCCGTTCAAACAGGTGCACCTGATGACCGTGCACATCCGCCAGCACCTGGAATTCGATGTGGCGGGGCTCTTCCAGGTACTTCTCTATGAAGATCCGCCCGTCCCCAAAGGCAGATTGGGCTTCGCTTTGAGCCAGCGAGATGAATTGAGACAGATCCTTTTCGGTATCCACCTTGCGCATCCCCTTGCCTCCGCCGCCCGCCGCCGCCTTTGCGAGTACGGGATAGCCGATGGCGCGGGCCGCATCCCGGGCCTCCGCGAGGCTCCCAATGGCATCGGGGGTCCCCGGCACGACCGGCACTCCATGCCCCTGCATCAGTTTGCGGGCCGCAATCTTGTCGCCCATGATGCGGATGGAATCAGCAGAGGGGCCAATGAATGTGATCCCCTGCTGGTGACACAATTCGGCAAAGGAGGCCTGTTCTGACAGGAAGCCGTAGCCCGGATGGATGGCATCCGCCCCGCTTTTTCGGGCGACCTGCAGAATGCGTTCCGCATTCAGGTAGGAATCAGCCGCGGGCGCAGGCCCGATCGGATAGGCCTGATCCGCATAGCGGACATGGGCCGCCGATCGGTCCGCCTCACTGAACACGGCCACCGTGACGCGCCCCAGTTCCTTGCAGGTGCGCATGATGCGCAGCGCAATCTCACCCCGATTGGCGATCAAAATATTGTTAATCTTGGGCATACGCACCCAGACCGGGCCGAAAAACGTACGCACAAGATACACCTGTTTGAACGTGGATTTGCACACCCCTATATCCCGGTTGGACTGCTACGCCGTACTGGGGGTCTCCGAAGGCGCAACGCTGACCCAGATCAAGGCTGCGTATCGCACGCGTGCGCAGCAGTACCATCCGGACCGCAATCCTGACAATCCGGCCGCCGAAGAACAGTTCAAGGCCCTGCAGGAGGCCTATGATGTCCTGTCGGATGAGCGCAAGCGGGCTGTCTATGATCTGCAGAGGCAGGCATCCCGGCCGCCCAAGCCTGTCCGGCAGTCGGATCTGCTGGAAGAGGTCGTCATCAGGATCAGCAGCATTTTCAGCGAACTGTTCGGCACGGGCCTACCCAAGGTCCAGATTCCGCTGGAAACCGCCCTGCGCGGCGGACCGGTGCGCATCAAACTCAAGGACGGCACCTCGCTCAGACTGGTCCTGCCAGCCGGCCTTAAGGACGGCACTCACGTATGCGTGCCGGAGGTCTCCGAGCACGCCCGGATTATCTTCAAGGTGCGTCCACATCCTGTTTTCACGCGCAAGGGCAAGCATCTGCGAATGTCACTGTCCGTAGATGCCCTCTCGGCCCTGTTGGGTACCAGCCGGATGATTGAAGACCCCTACGGGGAGCTGGTGGTTATTGAGATTCCGCCTCATACCTACCCCGGAACACGCCTTCGGCTCAGCGGCCGCGGGGTACGAGGGACCACGGGAGACTTGATCGTGGTGCTCAGGATCGAGCCGTTAAGCCGATCACGTCTGGCCAGACTCCGACAGGCCGCCGTTCAGGCAGGCCTGATGCCGCCTCACTGACCCTGCAGGGAAGTTGTCACATGGTCAACGAAGGTGTCTGCATCCAGCAGACCCCCGCCCCATACTGCATCGTACCGGGCCGCCGGCCGAGCCGCAATAATGGCCTCTTTGGAGTATCCCCGGGCGATCAGATTTGCCACCGCATCCCGAATGCCGCTCATCATATTGCGGTAGGCTTGAAGCTCGGTCCAATCAGAAAGCGCGCCGTGTCCGGGGATGATCCGCGTAGCCTCATCGGAAAGTGCCAGCACCCGGTCGGCTGCCGCGATCATGCCATCTATGGACCCGCCGGTATCAATATCAACAAACGGATACATCCCGTTGAAATACGTATCCCCCATCTGCACGACATTGGCCTGACCGAAGTGCACAATCACATCGCCATCGGTGTGCGCGCTGGCCGCGTGAAATATGTTGATCTGATCACCATTCCAGTGGCAGGTGAGCGTATCAGTAAAGGTAAAGTCGGGCAGTGCGGCGGGAGGTGAAGCCGGTACCCTGCTTCCGACCGCACCCATAAACTGCTCGGTGCTCATGCGGCTGCGCGTATTCCGATGCGCTGCAATGAGCGCCCCTTGCGCCTTCATGTTCCCATTGCCGCCAACATGATCCTGATGCCAGTGGGTGTTGACCAGGAGTTTCAGCGGCCCCTCCGTCCGAGTCCGCACTGCCGCGAGTATTCGGTCGGTCAGCGGGGCAAACTGAGCGTCCACCATCAGCACGCCATCGCTTCCGCAGGACACCCCGATATTGCCACCTTCTCCTATGAGCATCAGCACATTGGGGGCGGCATCCACGATGTGGATTTCCACATCTGCGAACATGTCCTCGGCCGAGGGCACAAGGAATTTGGTAACAGACATTGGGGTGTTTACGGCTCCTCCTCACGCTGACGCTGACTGAGTTCCCGGTCCAGCAAGAACAGACTCGCACCGGAATCTCCCACCAGGCGCAAGCTTTCAACAATCTCGCGCGCGGATTCCTCCTCTTCCAGCTGCTCGGTCACAAACCACTGCAGCAGGATTTGCGACGCGTAATCGTTTTCTTCCACCGCGAGGGCGTACAGCTCGTTAATCCTTCTGGTAATGTACTGCTCATGATGCAGCGCCTGCGCAAACACCTCAAGC
Source organism: Bacteroidota bacterium (assembly GCA_028873925.1). GTDB lineage: Bacteria > Bacteroidota > Rhodothermia > Rhodothermales > Bin80 > JAPPNA01. The sequence goes on from JAPPNA010000111.1 coordinate 40,083, forward strand.
GCGGACTGCGCGGCAAACGCGGGTTTCCCGAGTGCCTTCAGCTCCACTGCGGCATCACGCTGCAGCAGAAAATCGTAGAGTTTGAGGGCGTGCACGATTTCCTCCTCCCACTGGAGGCGGAGCCAGTGTGCGAAGCCCTTCAGATTCTGCCGGTCCATATGCGCCGAGAGCGCCAGATACAGGTACGCTGACTCCAGCTCCTCTCTGATCTGCTCATTCAGCGCGGCCTGCATGCGCGCCGAAACAGTCCCACTGGTATTGCTCATATGTGTGCCGTTTGCCGCGTGTGGGGCCTGTAAACGATCTGCGCCAAGTGCTGTTCGTGAAAGCTCAATTAATTGAATCCTGCCGGCACAAATTGTGTACCAGTTACGGAAATCACCCTCATCGCTGCTGACTTCTCGGCTACCTTGTCTTTTTCAGTAAAACCAGCCGGTGATGTCCGTTTCTGCACAGATCCTGTGGGCCGATGATGAAATCGAGTTGCTACGGGCCCATATCCTCTTCCTTGAAAGCCGCGGCTACGGCGTAACCACCGTCAGCAACGGGACCGATGCGGTTGATGCCGTAGTCCGTTCCGACAGGTTTGATGTGGTACTGCTTGACGAGCAGATGCCGGGGATCGGGGGGCTGGATACGCTGGCCGCCATCAAGCAGGCCCGGCCGGAACTGCCGGTCGTCATGGTCACCAAGAGTGAGGAAGAACAGCTGATGGAGGAGGCTCTGGGGGGACAGATCAGTGATTATCTGACCAAGCCGGTCAATCCGAGCCAGATTCTGCTGACCATCAAGCGCCTGCTGGAGCGGCAGTCCCTTCGTCACGCCCGCGTGTCCCAGGACTATCTCCAGCGGTTCAGGGCCATTGCCGCGAGCCTCTCTGATTCACCTGACCACCACGGGTGGGTCTGCCTGTACCGCGAGCTTGTGCAGTATGATCTGGGATTGGATGGCGATGAAGGGGCACGCCAGATTCTGGGAGACCAGTATCGGGAGGCCAATCGGGCGTTCGGTCGCCATGTGGCATCCGCTTACCCTGACTGGCTGACCGCCAGCCATTCGGACCGACGGCCCGTGTTGTCACATGAGGTCATACGCACCTGGGTGCTGCCTGCGCTCAGTGAAAAAAAACCGGTGGTGTTTTTCGTCATTGACTGCCTGCGGTATGACCAGTGGCTTGAATTTGAGCGGCTGCTGGCCCCTGTGTATACGATAGAGAAGTCTTTTTACTATAGCATACTGCCGACGGCCACCCCATTCGCCCGCAATGCCATTTTCAGCGGTCTGCTGCCACGGGATATTGCCCGTCGGTATCCGCACCTCTGGCAGGCGGAAGATGACGACGAAACCAGTCAGAACCGGCACGAAGATGAGTTTCTTCAGCTCCTGCTCAAGCGCTTGGGCTGCCGGGAAGTACGGGCACGATACCGGAAGCTGATCGGCAACACGGACGGCCGCGCATTCACGCGGGATATTAAGAGCTGCCTTCAGTGGGACCTTAGTGCGGTCGTTGTCAATTTTGTGGACATTCTGGCCCACAGCCGGGCTGATTCTCAGGTCATCCGGGAACTGGCACCGGATGAACGCGCCTACCGGGCCCTGACGCGTACCTGGTTTGAGCATTCCTGGCTGTATCAGGCCCTGCAGACGCTTGCCACCCTTGATTGTACGGTCGTGGTTACGACGGATCACGGGGCCATCCGCAGCCTCCACGGCACCAAGGTGCGGGGGGACCGTGACACCTCAACTGCGCTGCGTTTCAAATTCGGCAATGCGCTCACCGCCGACCGGCGGCATGCCATTGTGATCCGGGATCCCGCCGCGTTCGGCCTTCCTGCCAGCCGCCGGGTGAACAGTTATCTGGTGGCCACCGAAGACTTTTACTTCGTGTACCCGACCAATTACCACTATTATCTCAACCTGTACAGGGACACCATGCAGCATGGCGGGGCCTCCATGGAGGAGATGATTCTGCCGGTGATCACGCTGCGGCCCCGTCGCCCCTAATGGCCGCTTACGAAGCCTATCTGTTGGGTCTGCCCCGATACTCGCAGTTGGGCAACAGGGCTATGAAGCCAGGTATTCGTGGTGTTGGGCATCTGTTGGATGCCATGGGCCATCCGCAGCGGCAGCTCAGATGCGTGCACATTGCCGGCACCAACGGCAAAGGGTCTACGGCCGCCATGATCGCGGCCATCGCGCAATCCGCCGGCCTGCGCACGGCTCTGTTCACTTCGCCGCATCTGATACGGATGAATGAACGTATCCGCATCAATGGCAGATCCGTAAAAGATGCTGTCTTGAACGACGCGGTACGGTGCCACAGAGCAACTTTTGACCGGCTCCAACCGAGTTTTTTTGAGGCTATAACGGCCTTAGCTTTTCTGTGCTTTGCTGAGGCCGAAGTGGAGCTGGCTGTTATTGAGACAGGGCTCGGCGGGCGCCTGGATGCCACCAACATCATTCAGCCGGCTGTCAGCGTCATTACCCAGATCGCCTTGGACCACGAGTCCACCCTGGGCAGTACGCTGCCCGAGATCGCGCAGGAGAAAGGCGGCATCATCAAGCGGGGCGTTCCTGTTGTCGCCCGACCTGAGCAGCCGGAAGTCCGTGAAACGCTCCAGGCCCTGGCCTGCGCGCGGGGGGCACCTTGGGAGGATCCCGGCACGGTGAGCAGCCGGGGTGCAAGCACTCGGCTGCGAACGCCCGTTCGTTCCTATAGGTCTGTCCGCTTGGGAATGCCCGGCCGGCACCAGCAATGCAATGCGTTGCTGGCGCTGCGGGCCGCAGAGCTGGCGGTTGAGGAGCTTGCCTCCGATGCGTCCTGCGCCCTGGAAGGACTGGCCCGCACTACGCAGCTTACCGGATTGCGCGGCAGACTTCAGCAGCTGCAGGCGCACCCCAAGGTAATACTGGACGTCGCCCATAATCCGGCCAGCATCCGTGCTGCACTGGCTCATGCAAGCGGTCGCGGGGCTGTTTACGTTGTGTTTGGGCTGATGCGTGATAAGAATCTGGCCGCCATTGCGCAGCTGCTGGCGACCCATGCCGCGTGGGTATTCACCTGCGACCTGAACAGCCCGCGTGCCTGGCCATCCGAATTGCTGGCAAGGAAACTGGCAGAACGGGGCGTGCCGATTGGCGGTTTTGGCCCCTTGGAAGGTATCTGGGCCCAAGTCTGTCGCACTGTTCGACCTAACGATACCATACTGATCTGCGGCTCCCACTACCTGGCCGGTGATTTTCTTTCAAGAAATGAAACCGATCCCCTTGCATTGTGCGTATAACTTTCCGTAGATTGCGTTTGGTCGGGCGGCGCACTGTGAGCTGTACCCTACGGACCCGAGTCTTCATTTGGCCTTGGTGATTCCAACTGGCCGTATCTTCGGCACTGCCGTTTGAACGCTGCAGATTTCCCGGAACCCTTATGCATCCACATAGAGCGGGGCCCGCTTGAGATGGCCTGCTTGATAACCTCTAGCGCGGGTCTGATGGCCCGCCGATCCAATTTCTGTATTTCTTCATGTCCATTTCTGACCTTCAAAACGAGAAACTTTCTACACTCAAGGCGATGGCCCGTGACATGGGGCTGACCGGGTGGACATCGCTGCGCAAACAGGACCTTGTTTACTTCATTGATCAGGCCCGGTCCGGCAGTTCCAACGGGGGGCCGGTCAGCCGGCCGGCTCCACCTCCGCCTGCCGCGCCCGAAAAGCCATCCTCGTCCAAACCTGCCCCCAAACCGGCAGCTCCGGCCGAAGAACCTCGCCGGATCAGTGAGCCCGGCGGCGGCAATCGGCACCGCCCTGCGCGCAATTCCGACCATCACAGGCAGCGCCGTTCTTCGCCCGGCCGGCGCCCCAAGCGGGACCGGCAGGGGTACAGGGATTCCCGTCGCAAAGGGCGCGATCCGCAATCCAACCCGATGTCCGGTTCACCCGAAATGCGGCGCGTTGATCCGAGCACCATTGTGCAGCGAACCGGATTGCTGGACATTGCTAATGAGAATTACGGATTCCTGAGGTCGGCCAAGCACAGCTACATGCCGGGTCCGCGGGATATCTATATCTCACAAAGCCAGATCCGGCGCTTCGGGTTGCGGCCCGGGGACACCGTGGAAGGGGATGCCCGGCCTCCGCGGGATAATGAGCGCTACTTTGCCATGCTGCAGGTCAGGCGCATCAATGGTCAGAAGCCGATTTCTCCGCAGGAGCGAAAGGTTTTTGAGTACCTCACTCCACTGTATCCGGAACAGCAGCTGAACCTGGAAACGCGCCCCAACGAAATGAGCATGCGGGTGATGGACATGTTTGCGCCTATCGGCAAAGGCCAGCGCGGACTGATCGTCGCGCAGCCCAAGACGGGCAAAACCATCCTGCTGCAGAAGATTGCCAATTCGATTTCCACCAACCACCCGGAGGTGCATCTTCTGATTCTGCTGGTGGATGAGCGGCCGGAGGAGGTTACCGACATGCAGCGTCGCGTCCAGGGTGAAGTCATTGCCTCAACCTTTGATCAGGAGCCCAAGCGCCATGTGGCGGTTGCTGACAAGGTGCTGGACAAGGCCAAACGTCTGGTGGAGGCGGATCACGATGTGGTCATTCTGCTGGATTCGATAACGCGCCTTGCTCGAGCGCACAATGTGGTGTGCCCCGATTCGGGACGGACCCTGTCCGGCGGGCTGGATGCCAATGCGCTGCGCGGGCCGAAGCGCTTTTTCGGCGCGGCCCGCAATGTTGAAGAGGGCGGATCCCTGACTATCATCGGCACGGCGCTGATTGAAACCGGCAGTCGCATGGACGATGTGATTTTTGAAGAATTCAAGGGCACCGGCAACATGGAGCTGGTGCTGAACCGGGACATGGCTGACCGTCGCATTTACCCCGCCATCAATGTCGTCATGAGCGGCACCCGACGGGAGGAATTGCTGCTTCCGGAGACACGTCTGGGCAAGATCTGGATTTTGCGGAAGCTGCTTGCGGATATGGAGCCGGTGCAGGCGATGAATTTCCTCCTGGACCGGATGCGCGGAACCCGCGGCAACGCCGAGTTCCTCGTGACCATGCATTCGTAACAGCAGCCATCATTTTGTCTGTGCCATGCCTGCTGCGTCCATAAAGGCCGTTCTGTTTGACATGGATGGCGTGCTTGTGGACGTATCCGGGTCCTATCGGCGTGCCATAGAGGAGACCGTCTATTACTTCACCGGGCGCAGAGTCCATCAGCGTGAGATTCAGCGCTACAAGAACCAGGGCGGGTTCAATGATGACTGGGTGCTTACGCGGGCGATTGTTGTTGACAGCGGCATGGAAGTATCGCTGCAGCGTGTCATTAATGAGTTTCAGCGGCGCTACCGCGGAGATGACTGGTCTGGATTCATTTGTAAGGAGACGGCCTTGGTTGAGAATGCTACACTGGACGCACTCAGGAAGCGGGGCCATGTACTCGGCATTGTAACCGGGCGTCCAGAGGCCGAAGCCCGGTGGACGCTTGACCATCTGGGCTGGAACCGGGTGTTTCCGCTGCTCATTGCGCGTGAAAAGCAGGGTCATCGGAGCAAGCCGGACCCGTTTCCACTGCAGCAGGCTCTTGGCGCGCTGCGTGCCGCCGGGTTGAATCTGAGGCCGGAAAACGCGGTGTACTTGGGAGATTCCGTTGATGATATGGTAGCTGCGCGTGCGGGAGGCCTTTGGGCCATCGGGGTCGTGCCGCCCTATGTGGAATACGATCCGCATGCGGAGCTGCTCAGTCAGCGAGGGGCGCATCTTGTCACCAGCGATCCCAACGATCTCGTTGGGTTGCTGGCAAAGCTGACCAGGCCGATCAGTGATCCGGCCTCGCCGCAGTAAGCTGCGCGTCAGGCCGCCCGCACCGTTGTAGTGGAGGCTAAGCGCCCCTGACTCAGCCCGCATCGCACAACAGGATGGTGCCATCCGGGACCCATGTGTTCATGCAGGGAAACGGCTACGGACGGGATCTGCACCCGATCGGAGAACGCACACTTCAACGGCTCAATGAGATGTGCGGGCTGACGCAAATTCTGGAGCGGCAAACAGATGGCCCGCAGGCGGGCTGTGTTCAATACTCAACCTTGTACACCACGAACATGTCCTCACCGGATTCGCCACGCCGGACACCGTAAACGCGGTCATTTGTTCAACGACAATTATTCTGCCTGTTGGTTGCGGCAAATATGGCCACCTCAGCTTGGTTGAGGCAGGTGGCGTAACTCATTGAGATACAAGGGATTACGGGGTAGCTGGAGTGTCATATGATGATCGGGCCGTTGTCGCCCGGCTTCCAAGATCTAATTGTCGCCAGCCCCAATTATGATTGTCGCCAGACAGTCATTCGTGATGACATGCAACACGAGGTCCCTTAGCAGCAGTATCTCACTTACCCGTGCACCCTCGGAATCCAGCAGCTGCCACCGGGCTTCACTCGCAGGTGCCTCTACGTAGTCCTTGACCCAGATATGGTCCCGAACATCAACCACGAATGTCCTGTAGGCAGGCTTTGTCGCCGGATACTCCCTGCGAATGTCGGCATCCCAAATGTCAGTTTCAGAGGTGTTGCGTTTCGCACTTCACAAGGCGATATACTGGTGCGGGCCAAACATGACCGGACCCTGAAGCGCAAGGATGTGGATCAGGTAAAGCTGTTCAAGACGTTGCGTAAGGGTCCGGCGGCGGGTCATGTGCTTATGAGCGTAAGCAGATTGAGCCATCGTGCGAAGTCGGGGCGGGTGACCAGTGTGGCGCGTATAGCCCGCGATGCGCAATTGGGAGTGCGTTATCGGAAAGTGACCCTGCCGACGACGAAGGACAAAGCAGATGCAGCGGGCGGATCGGCAGCACCTGGTGATTACGTTGTACATGGTTACAGCCTGGCGCATTCTGCTGATGACGCTGTTGGGGCGGATAGAACCCGGCCTGCCAGCAGACATCATCTTCAGCGATATGGAATTGGACGTGCTGCGCGTTTACGCGCGACTACAACGAGCCCGAGCACACTGATCTGGCATCCGCTCGTTTGAAAAACTAAGTTCCGCGCGCACCTCCCCCAGGCTGCAAAATGCGCGGAATTTTGCAGGGCGCGTGCTTCCGGGGTTATGTTGGGGCATCGGCTACCGATTATCCATGTCTGCGGTGCGCTCGGTCATGCCTGCTTGCGGATAAACAAGACGGGGTGAAAACGTCCGTTCAACGGCCATGCCCCTTTATGAGAGTCCCAGGTCTGTCGCGGCACCAACCGCATCGTGTCATGACTGCCTCAACTGGGATCAGCAGGCACGATTTCGCTGGCCACCATCCTCTCAGCGTATGGAAAAGCATATTTTCGGATAAACTCCAACATGACCTATCCTCATGGCAGCTGGGCAAGGACTCGTCAAGACCCGGTGTTTCCCCGCCCTGCACCACCGGACTTCCCGCTTGCATCCGTCAGGCAGCCCATACGGCATCGCAAGGTGCTATCCTATTCAACCGGCATAGCGAACATTTCCTGTTCTTGACAGACGTTCCTCTCGCAAAACTCTGGAACCGGACAATTTCCGTCTCATAATAGAACGAACTCCGCCGACCGAGCAGCGAATGCTGCCGGGCAGTCGCACAATGATGCCATGGCCGCTGCTGGAATCAACGCATCAACCGCCGATTGGTGCTACAGCGCCAGCGTGTACCGAATGCGTGCAGGATCGGTCGCGGGCTACTCGCGGCTTGACCTGTTGGCCGGTGCCGTCCGCTTTGTTTGGAACTACCTTTTGGGCGAAAACAATGAACAGTACGCTGAGGCAAAAGCAAACAGCACCAGGAAGCCCCGTACCTCTGCGCAGCACTGCACCCGTTCGGCCTTGCGGTAATGACCCCGAGTTTGCGTGGCTGCAGGACCACAACAGCAACATTGTCGGCAAGACCGTGACCGAGCGGTTGGCAAAGGCATTCGTGGCATTCCACCGCAACAGAAAGATCGCAGTGGCACAAGGCAAGCCATTGAAGGACAAGGAAGGCAGGCTCAAGTGGTTTAAGTCCAAACACGCCCGTAAGTACAGCTTTGATCTGCATCCTGGGCAGTTCAGAATGCAGGATGGGTGCCTGCGCATCCATAAGTTGGGTTGGATAACGCTGAAACGCAGGGGTGGAAATCCCTACGCGGGCGAGCATGTGATCAAGGTGGTCTGCAGGTGTGTGGCCGGTCG
>JAPPNA010000172.1 GCA_028873925.1 Bacteroidota bacterium
TCAATCCTTGGCGCAGATTCCGGGAGATTCCGAATCGTCATGAATAATCCGGGATAACGCCTCAAAATGGCTCTCCAAATGCAGCCAAATGCCGGCCGCTGCACCTTCGGAATGTGACTTCTTATGGCAAACACTGCGCCGGAGTACTACTGCTGCTAATGGAAACCGACTAGCACTTCATCGTTGAACGCTGATACAACCGGAAGGCCAAGATGGACAATTCATAGTGCAGCAAGAATATCGCCTCAAGCCGATTTATCTGGACTTCAAGCGGTCCACATTCAACCCGTCGGACGGAGACGGACCGCAGCTAGCGACGGAAATGCCTGATTTGCTGGGAGGTTGAGGCATGTACGCCGAACGACTTAAACCATCGCTGGATTTGCTCCGAGAGGAATATGTCCTCGTTCAGGCCTGGAAGAAGACGGTGCATGTTATCCGCTACCAGAATTGGTTCTCTGATACGCTAGCCCTTGATCGCTCGGCCGTGAACCTGCCGACGTTTATAGGCGAAATCCGCGAGCGCCTGCAGTCTTCGGAGACTTGGGATAACGATCCCCTGCGCGTCGTTCTGGCACCCAAAAGCCAGCACTGGAAAGTGAGGGATGGTCAATGGAAGCCTGAATGTGAAGGAAAAAAGCCAGCCTCGTTTAACCTTCGACCGCTCGCCCATGTTAGCCTGGCCGACCAGGTGGTGGCAACGGCGCTGATGCTATGTCTCGCCGACCGGGTTGAGACGCTGCAGGGGGATCCGCGGCAACAATTAAAGTGTCTGGAATCAAGACAGAAGATGGTTTCCTACGGGCACCGCCTGCTTTGCTACAAAACCGAAAATGGGGAGCTTCGCCATCGTTGGGGGAGCAGGAAGCTCTATCGTGCCTATTTCCAGGATTATCGGACGTTCCTGTCCCGTCCGCGAGTCATGGCAGCATTGGTGCCGGAGCGGCCAGAGAATCGCACTTTTGTCGTACACGCAGATCTCAGTCAGTTCTATGATCGCGTACGGCCGGATGTCCTTTCCTTAGCCATCAATCAGATCCAAAATAAGGGCGATGATCCAGGGTTCTTCTCCCTAGTGTCATCTGTACTCAACTGGAAGTGGGACACACGCGATGAGAGAGATGTCAGGATCTATTTAGAGCAGACCGGGGTGGAAGGTTTTGAGCGAGTGGCACTGCCACAGGGACTTGTTGCGTCTGGCTTCTTCGCGAACATCGTGCTACATTCGTTTGATAAGGCGCTGTGTGCGTTGATAGGGACCGAGATCGCCCTTGGGATCATGCTGGAGGATTATTGCCGCTATGTTGACGACTTTCGGATCCTGGCTTCAGTTGCCCCGAACCGGGATTACTCGTCAAAATGCGTACAGGAAACTATTTCCACATGGCTTGGGGGAATTTTGGAAGAAACAGCCACCGGCCTTGTTCTGTCCGATACGAAGACCAAAATTGTAGAGCTTGGAAGTAGCCAACGACCGCTGGTACGACAGAGCGCGAAGATGAATCGCATCCAGTCGGCAGTTTCTGGGGAATTTGATGCACGCGGCGGGGATGAAATTCTTAACGCGATCCAAGGCTTGATGCGCGCACAGGAAGGTTTAAGCATTGAGGAAAACAGCGGCTGGCGTTTCTCCCCAGTCTTGGATGTGCGTGACGGAACGGTCGCCCGCTTCGGAGCTGCCCGCTTTCGAACAACATTTCGCTCCATCCGGCCGCTGCTCCAAGAGGGCCGCGAGCAGGAAGGGTCTGTGGCTGGTGGCGACCAAAGGCGTGCAAAGAAAGAGAAACTGCGTGTCGTACGCACCCGCCGAGAACTGGACGAGGAGGCGAGAGTGTTTGCGCTGAGTATGATTCAACGATGGATCAACGACCCATCAAACGTCCGGCTGCTCCGGATTGGTCTTGATTTGTGGCCAGATGCAGAGCTGTTGAGGGAAATCCTCAATCTTCTTCGGCCGTACACCCAGAGGGGCGGACCTAGAAAAGGGCCGAGGCGGGTCGCCTGGTACTGCCTCTCAGAAGTTCTACGTGCAGGAGCAACGGAGACTGGACTGGTGCCAGATGACGAAGCCCTCCCGGCTTCAATAGAACTCAAGCTGTATCGGGAGGAGCTTTCTAAAGAGGCCGCTCGTCTGGTGGCGCTGGCAGCAGACGCGATTCCGTGGTATCTCAGACAGCAAGCGTTGCTGTTCCTCGCTGCATTCGCCCCCGAAAAGGCACCTATTCAGCGCAGGGGGAGGTCACCGGAGACTCAACACTATCGGGAACTCATCTTGTTTCTTCGTGGTGAAGGAAACCATCTTAATCTTCGGAATTCTGAATTCGCAATACTTGCGGTGCTCGCTAGGCGTGCGTTCTTGAATCAAGCGCGAGCTTTGGCGCTGACGCGACCCAGCCTCAACCCCGAGCGAAAACAGCAGATCGCGAAGCTGGCCCCGTCGTTCCTTCTGGAACTAATTGGCACGAAGACGGACTCGGTTCCCCTTAATGACCTTCCTGCATGGGTCCAGGAGGATCTCTGCCAGACGATGGAGAATTCTGACGACGACCGTGAGACGCTGGCCGAAGCGATTCTGCGCACTCATCCAAGCAGTTCACTGCGCAACGAACTCTCAATTCTGCGCTTTGCTAGGGCCTTCCTTGAAAAGTGGGAGAATCAGGATCCCCAACCGTATGTTATCACGCCTGGGCAGGTCAGGATGAACATCACAGATGACTATACACTTGCCGATGTAAAGAATTTAGAGATTCGGAAGAGTTTGGCTAATGCATCCCACTCCATGTACGCGGTTCCCTCTTGGTGCAAAGATTCCGAACGCTGGCGCATTCAGCTTGGTTACCTCTTGCGGTTTATACTGTCAGGGCATCCAGACTTCACGCGTCGGATACACCAACCGAGCTGGAAAGAGTCCGAGCCGGTCTATCGTCCGGCTGGCAGCCATTGGTACCAGCGGCTGTACGGCCTTTACAGCGGTCAGCCAGCGTTCGGAGACGACTGGCTTCCGATTACAGACTGGATGGAAGAATTCCTCCTAGCCCTTCTGCAATGGCCGGGGTGCAGTTCTCCAGAGAGGTTCAATTGGGTCAAAGAGGGCATCAAAGCAGTGAAGACACAGATTGGGAACAGGATCGCCTTTCTTGAGAAGCATCGCGGTCTCGCAACACACACATTGATCCTACCGATGCTGATCAAGCCACCAACTTTAGAAGATCGGCCGCGATCCTTGCGAGCGTGCGTTGTCCAAACGGTAGTGCCAACGGCCAGTGATTTCTGCAAATCAGACTTAGGGCTCAACGAGATTTCCACCCGGCGAAAACATCGCAATCATCTGTCGGCAGCACTTGCGGCCGTGAAGCGAATGCTGGTGCTGAGGGAAACTCACAAGAATAACCAAGGGCGACTTGATTGGCTGATTCTGCCCGAACTTGCCGTCCACCCGAACGACGTTCAAACTCATCTGGTGCCCTTCGCACGGGCTCACAAGACGCTGATCCTCACGGGGCTGACTTATGACGAAGGTGTATCCGGGGAACCACTGATTAACTCAGCCCTGTGGGTCATTCCCGAGTGGTCAAGCTCCCACGGGCTGCAAGTCAGGACTCGCCGGCAGGGAAAGAAGCATCTCGCCCCAGTTGAACGAGGGCTCAACTGTAATGGTCCCGTTCTCATGGGATTTCGACCCTGTCAGTGGCTGATTGAATTTCCGTGGTCTGACGATAATGGTGACTGCCCGGTTCGGCTGACTGCGGCTATCTGTTACGACGCGACCGACCTGGCCCTTGCTGCAGATCTGAGAGATAAGTCGGATATCTTGGCTATCCCGGCTCTCAATAAAGATGTCACAACGTTTGACCAGTTAGCTCTTGCACTGCACTACCATATGTTTCAGCTCGTGATCATTGCTAACAACGGAGAGTATGGTGGTAGCAACGCGTACTGGCCCCGGCGTGATACTCACAACAAGCAAATCTTCCATATTCATGGACAGCCCCAAGCCTCGGTCACGTTTCTTGAAATTAACAATATCGGCAGATTTCTCAAACGCCGCAATAATCCAGATGTCTGGCCTGACCGCTGGAAACATCCCCCGGCGGGCCTGGATATCGCATAGCCCTGCTACTCTCCACTTATGTTGCGTTTTCGAAATACGCGCAGTATATCGGGTCTTTCACCAACAATTGGAGGTCAATATACCGCGTGGACGAAAGCTTTTCGCATTGGACTCGCAGATGAGCAGCGGACACAATTGGAATCGGTAGCTCAGAGCACATCCTTGCTCAGTGGGCTGGTGCAGCGTGCCCGGATTGTGCTGGCCTGCGCCGGTGATACAAACGTCTCCACGATATACGGCGCGTACCCGTAACGGGCACGAAAGTCCCGCGCCAACCGCCACAGTACGCGGCCCAGAACAAGACGGGCCAGGTTCTTGCACCTCACATCGGGACGGATCAGATTGACCACACCCCATTTTATTCACCTCGGCATCGCCCTGACCTTCCGAGGCGGCATTGGATCACCCCGGGGTAGGATGGCCGCAAGGAGCCGGAAACTTGGGCCATTTGCGGCTGCAAGGAAGGGGAATTGTGGTGTTTTGCAGCCGGAATCGACTGGATTTCGGTGCCGGATGTAGCGTATTTGCGCACCAATCCCGCGCGTGGGTACGCGGTCGTTCGCACAAACTCGGATTGCGCCTCAGCTGAGGCGAGAAAAGTTACAGGTCGGGCAACGTCTGCCAGTGAAACCGTTCAAAGTTGGTCCAAAAGCGTTCCCATGCCGCTACCGCCGTATGGGCGATATAGAAGGTAACATAGCGGCCATGACGTACCAGCAAGGCACCGACTTTGAGCACTTCCAGCCTGAATGTACGAATCTGCAACTCCT
>JAPPNA010000130.1 GCA_028873925.1 Bacteroidota bacterium
CCGTCTTGGTCTGACCTTCCTTTTTCCGGTACGCACACCGCAGTACGCCCAGCGGAAGCCCCTCATCATTAATCGCCAAGGTCGCGTGCAGATGTACCCCTTTGGCCTCACAAGTCGTCTGATTGCGCCCGATTACCTCCAAACCCTCGCACTCCGGTCGCGTGCTGTAACTGATATCCGTCCCATCCTGGAGGCACAGCACCGTTTTCTGCGTCCGCATCCGTTCGACCGTTCGCCCCCGGTGCGGTGCCAAAACCTTCGCGGGCGTGATGCCATACTTATCAGCCCTTTCCAAGAACCCATAGTAAGCCGCCATACCACGCGGATCTCGTTTGGGGGCAGCCGTAACCGGTCTGCCCATCAAAGTGGACAGCAGATTGACAATTAACACCAATCGCCGTGAACGTTGCCGGTTACCCAGCTCTGCTTCGGCAAACTCCTGTTGCGTCCACTGGTCAGCGTTTAGTCCCTTTCCTACTTCCAGTCGGGGGTGCAGCTCCACATGAGGCACGCCCAATTTGGCCCGCCAGCGCGGATCCAATTCGTAGATCAGAACTTTCTTTTTGCTTCGCGTACATGCATGGGTGGTCGCATGCCGTCCGCGCCCCTTTGTCTGCCCGATATACCGGAAATTAGCCGCCTTGAAACAGGTGCCTTTCTGATCCGGTGAAACAAACGTCTCCACGAGATACGGCGCATACCCGTAACGGGCACGAAAGTCCCTCGGCAATCGCCGCAGTACGCGGCTCAGCACATAACTGGCCAGGTTCTTACACCCAATATCGGGCCGGATCAGAAATCGGCTCAGATTGACCACACGGTGCAGCTGGGCTGCGCGGTGCTTCTGATCCCAGAAAATAAATCGGTCGCGTACATGGAGATACAAGGCCGCGGACGAAAAACCGACCGCCCCCAGATAGCCATGAGCACTGTGGATGAGATATTTGACCTGAGCGCCCGCAAAGATCGCCGCGCCCCGCGGATGCTCCTGATCCATGAGCGTGTTCCAGATGGCCCGATCCTGCTTGCTCTTGACCTGGATAATCCTGAAATTCTTCACTTTACGAGCCGTAACAGGTACATCCTCGGCCTTAGCTACGGGAGCATCCAATAGGTGCGGCTTTGCAGTCGCGGTGTACGCTTGGCCGGCCGGCAGTTTAATATGTTTCTGCGCATCCAATGTGCGCAGGGCTTTCAGGCAGCCCGCCTGCCGCGGACGCCCACGCGCATCTACAAATCCGAATGCCTCACACACCCGCCGGGCGGTCGCATTGCGGCCCGGGTCATCCTGCTCCTTGAGCAGCGCCTCTAACCGCGGCAACTCGGACCGCAGCGTTGTCAGTATCTGTGGCTGTGCAGCCATGATGGTAAAGTAACCGACAGGAGTGAATATGTCAGGTGCCTATTGAATCTAGTGGGTAGGGCTACCCGCCGACACTGAATTCCGCCATCGCCACGGTATGTTCCCAGCGCATGAGCAGCTTCCCGCCGCGCTCAGACACATCATAGAATCCGATGCTGAACTGATCCACCGACAATATGGAGGCCGACATGACCATGGGCACGCGCGCCGCATCCTTGTCCGGGGTGTAGTTGTATGATCCCCAGAGACCATCGCCCTCGTCACGACCGGATTCTTTGGCCCCGTGTGACGAAATAATCAGCGTCCAGGCATCCGGCTTCAAGTCCACAAACAGGCTATATTCGCCGGCCGGAATCTCGGTGTCCCCGAACTTCAACGGCACCTCGGTCATAAGCCGCGTGGATTTGTTGGCTCCGGCACGCCACACAGGGGCCGAGGCCCGCACAGAGTTGCCGTACGATTCTCCAGACCCGAAAATCTGCGTGCGGCCGCGCAGGATGGGCCGCCCGTAATCAACAACAATCCAAGCATCCCCTATCTGCGTGGCGGCTTCACCGCGAGGTGATGCCGGCCGCTGGGCCTGCACATCCTGGAAGACCATCAGCAATAGCAGCACGGCAAAGGCAAATCTGAGCAGAAAACGCATCTTCATCCAAGTAAGTCAACAGTCAACGCGGATCAACCCCTCATCTGTTGCCGATGTTCCATGTGCGAATCACACAGGACGCGGCAGCCTCAGCTGAGCCATCGTGCCCGCATGCATGAAGAAATTTGTATATATTCACGCAGAATTCAGGAACTCTAACTGAGGGCTCCCTCGGCCCCGAAAGCTCACGCTCGCTATGATCAACAAGAACCGGCTCTTCTACGGCAGCTGCCTGGCCCTTCTTACAACGGCGTTCGCCTTCACCGTCATAAACGGCATCGCCTTTAGCGTCAAGCAGGAATTCATCCTCACAAATGCCCAATTGGGTGTCTTTACGGGGGTCTTCTTTATCGGCTTTACGATCAGCCAGGTGATCTTCTCGCCACTCTGCGACATTATCGGCATGCGCTGGATTGTCCGCGGTGCGTTCGTTGGGCATGTGGCCGGAGCGATACTGATCATGACCGCCGGCCAGTACGAAATGGCCGTGGCTGGCTCGCTGTTCGCCGGTTTGGGTGCCGGTCTGGTGGAAGCCGGCTGCAATCCGCTTGTCGCAGCCCTGTATCCCGACAACAAGAGCACCAAGATGAACCACTTTCATATGTGGTTCCCCTACGGCAATCTCATTGCCGCGGTAATCCTGACACTCATCTTTGGAACTCTGGGCGCAGGATGGCGCTCATACCTGCTGCTTATTCTCGTGCCGGCGATCGGCTACGGCATTATGATGATTACCGCGCCCTACCCGCATACGGAAGGGCGCAGCGCCGGCGTTTCGGTGGGTCAGTCATTCAAGGCGCTCTTTGCCCCAATCATGCTGATTATGATGCCCATGATGCTGCTGACCGCATCCATGGAGCTTCCGCCCAGTGCCTGGGTACCCCCGGTGCTGCAGGCCGGCGGCGTAAACGGTCTGCTGGTGTTCGGTTTCGTATTCGGAATCATGGGCACGCTCAGACTGCTGGCGGGGCCCGTGGTGCGTGCGCTGACACCGACCGGGATTCTGTTTGGCGGTGCAGTCCTGACGGTTATCGGACTGTACCTGTTCAGCTTCGCCGACACGCTGCTGCTGACGTTCGCCACCGCGGCCATCTGGGCCGTTGGTATCGCATATTTCTGGCCGACCATGCTGGGGTTTGTCTCAGAGCGGAACCCCAAGAGCGGGGCCTTAGGACTGGGGGTCATGGGAGCCATTGGCATGCTGGCCGCCTTTTTTGTCACGCCGTGGCTTGGCGGGGTCGCCGATGAGAAGGGACATGCCACCTTGGATGAAACGGCCGCCACGGCCGTATTGGAGTCCGCCATGACCACCTTCCCGGGCATGGCTAACCAGGCTGGCCCTCAGGCGCAGGACATCATGGACATAGTTGCCCAGGTCCAGGGCGTGCTGGATGAAGCCGAGGATTCAGGCGCGCTCCCGGTGGGCAGCACGATGCAGGCGCTGCGTGCCGTTTCTCAGTCCGGGCTGGAATCAGATCTGGTGGACGAGGCTGCAGGGATTCTCAATCCGGCCGATCATGCCGGCGGACAGCAGTCTTTCAGAACCCTGGCTCCGTGGGGCCTGATTCTGGTGCTGGTGTTCGGCGTACTGCTGTTTATGGATCGCAGAGCCGGCGGCTATAAGGCCGAAAAGCTCGGCCGATCTGACCCGTAGCCTGAATTCCCATTGGAAATCCTCCCGTGACGCTTTCTTGCTGTTCTTTCCTTTAAGCAGGCCCCTTGGGGTTATCATGGTGTTGGATAGGTCATAATGAGGGAAGACTGATAGACTGATGGCCACTATTGCTTATGGAAATGCGGCACCTCACCATATTGCGGCCCTCCCGCCAGAAGTGAGCCGCTTCGGACGCTAAATCAGGCGCTCCAGTGCCCTAATTTGCCCATCATCCCGCTGAATGGAGCTAGGGCGTTGTTTGTAGGCTGTGAATGTACTATATTGGCATAGTGTCTATGAGTCAACGCTTCAGGATGACGGCTCCCGCTGACTTTTTCCGTAAGCCCGCCACGCGCAGCCAGATTCGCTACGAGGCGCTGCGCGCGCACTTTGTGGAGGGCCTCTCCTTGCGCGAAGCCGCCGCCCGGTTCGGCTATACCTATGGCTCGTTCAAAAACCTGTGTACGGCCTTCCGCAAGAATCCTACCGAATCGTTCTTCCGGCCCAGGCAACGCAAGCCTCGGGCCAAACCGGAGGATGTGCGACCTGCCCGGATTGTCGCGTTGCGCAAACAGCACAATGCCTCCATTGATGAAATTGTCCAGCTGCTTGCGCTGGAGAAACTCAGCGCCAGCCGGGCGTATGTCGCCAAGGTGCTTAAAGCGGCCGGTGTGGAGAAGCTGCCCCGGCGGCCCGCCAGTCAACGCGGTATGCGGGTGTTGCGCGGGGGGCGCGCGGACCGCCGCGCGCTGAATCTGGACGCGGCCACCTTCTCCACCAGCTTTGGGGGCCTCTTTCTGTTCGCTTTTGATCTGGCCCGTATGGCGGGTTGTTCAAAGACTTACCCGGCTCAACGCTGATTCCCGCGGACTGCGCCATGCGGTCCCTGCTGGCTCTCAAGCTCTGGGGCATTGGCCGACCCTCTCAGGTTATGGCCGACACCCTGGACCCCGGCCTGACCCTGTTCACTGGCCTTAATGTCATCCCCAAGCGCTCGACGCTTACCGAATATACCGGACGCTGCGACCCCCATTTTACTGGTGATCTATTGCATCGCTGGTATCGTGCGGCTAACAAACTCGGTCCCAGCTTGGGTGGAGGTGATTCCTTTGATCTGGACTTCCACACCATTCCCTACCATGGCGATGAAGCCCTTCTGGAGAAACACTTCGTCTCCAAACGTAGCCGTCAGCAGCGGGGCATTCTAA
>JAPPNA010000138.1:0-28203 GCA_028873925.1 Bacteroidota bacterium
GTGATCCGATGCCGCCTCAGAAGGTCAGGGCGATGCCGTGGTGAATAAAATGGGCCTTCTACCTGGGACAGGTCAGTCCGGCGTATGCCGCGATTGACCGGCACACGACGCGGCGGCTGCGACAGTGGTTCTGTCGGAAGCACAAAGTGAAGTCAGGGAAATACGTGCGTTTCTCAGACGTAAAGCTGTACAACCAATACGGCTTACTACGCCTTGGGCCGAAGACGAAGGACCTTCAGTGGGCGAAAGGCATGCGCCCGATTGAGAGCCGGATGCGGGAAAACCGCATGTCCGGTTCGACGAGCAGGGGGCGGAAACGGACCTAAGGGAGCCGGACTGAGGCCCGGAGCGAAAGCGACGGAATAGCCACCGGACCCTACGGGCACCGCGCCGCCCCCTGACTCTACTGTCTGCGGAATTGAAGGTATTCCGGTACAATTCAATCAGGGGATCATGCAGTTCCAGATTTCCCTGTTGGAAGGATTTCGTGCAGCGGATCGTACCGGTTCAGCAGCAGAAGCTCCTGCAAAATGCGTCAATCACGGGGTTTGGCCTATTTTGCGGGCCGCGCAACCTCCACATGCAGATGCCCCTGCTTCCAAGGCGAAGGTTGTCTACGCCGCATTGGTTCTGGCAATGTCAGTATCCCCGCACCGGGTGCACGTAATGCGCGCTGCCTGCAAGCCCGTGAAATGGGCGAACTGCGCCCCCCCCCCCCGTCTCAAGGACAGCGTGATGGGAGCCGGCCCTATCGTTCTTGTCGTGGATCTCAACAGCGCCCTTCGCTGTCATCCCCCTGCAGTGCCGCCCGCGGCCCGGCTGATGTAATCACTCGCCCCAAACAGTTTCGCCATGCTGGCTACATCTGCGATCCTTGTAAGGCTGCCCAACGCCAAGCTGATGTAAACACCTTTTTTGTGCCGCCCCCACGGGGCGGCCTGAGTTTTGCGGCAGAATTGGGAGATACGCGTACAGTCAGGCGTATAAGCTGCTGGATTATCGGTTACGGATATGCAGGGCGTGGCTGTCAAGGCCCAGCTAATGGATGCGTCGGATCTTGACCGTACCATCGCGCGCATGGCGCGGCAGATTCTGGAGTACTGCGACACGGACAGGAGCGACATGATGGTCCTCGTCGGGATCCAGACCCGCGGGGTGTTCCTAGCGCAGCGGCTGAAGGCCAAAATAAGGGCCTTTGAAGGACTGGAGCTGCCGATTGGCGTGCTGGATGCAACCCTGTACCGTGACGATTTTCGGCAGCGCAGCAAGACGCGCAAGATCGGGCTTACGCAGATTCCGTTTGACCTGTCAGAACGGGATGTGGTGCTGGTTGATGATGTGATCAATACTGGCCGTACCGTGCGGGCGGCTATGGATGCCCTGATGGACCTCGGCCGCCCATCCATCATCCGGCTCTTGATCATGATTGACCGCGAGCACCGCGAAGTGCCGATCCGGGCGGACATCGTGGGCAGGAAAGTGCCTACAATCCCGGGTGAGGAAGTGCGGGTACGTCTGCGCGAAATCGATGCGCGCGATGGGGTGTGGCTGGTCCAGCGTTCCGAATAGCCATACAAAACGTCCGTAACGCCAATGGATCCGGCTGCACCGCTGACTTCGTTAAAACATCGCCACCTGCTGGGCCTGTCGACCTACAGTGCTCCAGAAATTGGCCTCATTCTGGAAACCGCCCGGGAATTCCGGGAGGTCCTCGAGCGTCCGATACGGCAAGTGCCGACTCTGCGCGGATATACCGTAGCTAACCTGTTCTTTGAACCTTCAACGCGCACCCGCCTGTCATTTGAGCTGGCCGAAAAACGACTTTCGGCTGAATCGGTCAGCTTCACCCGCTCAGGTTCCTCACTGACCAAAGGCGAATCTCTCCGGGATACCGCGCGCAACATTGAAGCCATGAAGGTGGACTTAGCGGTCATTCGCCACACCTCGCCGGGCGCGGCTCATTTTCTGACCCGATGCATTGAGGCCAGGGTGATCAATGCTGGCGATGGGGCCCATGAGCATCCTACGCAGGCCTTGCTGGATCTGCTGACAATGTCAGAACATTTTCCATCCTTTGAAGACCTCCGCGTATCCATAATCGGCGACATTGCCCATAGCCGTGTAGCCCGTTCCAACATATTCGGCCTGACCACCCTGGGGGCATCAGTGACACTTTGCGCCCCGCCGACTCTGCTGCCCGTTCGCGTTGAGGAACTGGGGGTTCGTACAACCAGCCATCTGGAAGAGGCATTGGATGGTTGTGATGTGGCGATGGCGTTGCGCATCCAGCGCGAGCGTTTCGGTGCCAGCCTGCTGCCTTCACTACGCGAATACGCGATCCGGTTCGGCCTGCGGATGCGGCATCTGCGGGAGCACCCCGACATGATTGTAATGCACCCGGGCCCGATCAACCGTGGAGTGGAGGTGGACCATGATGTGGCCGACCATGAGCGGGCCGTCATTTTGGACCAGGTCACCAATGGTGTCGCGGTGCGAATGGCCGTACTCTACCTACTGGCTACCGGTAGTGCATAGGGTGTGGATGGGTCCTGAGCCCTCTCGTAAGTGCGTGGCAGGCCGGCGGTTTGTGACCGACAGGATTTCCGCCGCCATGGACAGGGCGATTTCCTCAGGCGACTCCGCGCCTGTGTCAAGTCCGGCCGGTCCGTACAGCCGGTCTAGGGCCGCTGTCTCAATGCTGGCCTCCAGGGCTGTCTGTGCGATTTCACGGAAGCGTGCTCTGGGACCGAGCAGCCCGACATAGGGAATTGCCGAATTCAGCAGCTCCCGTGTCAGGGTGCGGTCCCGGTCCAGATTGTGATTCATAATCACAGCAACGGTGCGCCCATCCGTGGAAATATGCTCCCCGACCGCCTCCGGGTGCATCAGAAAGACATGGTGATGGGCGCTGGGGAAATGCTCTTGGAGCCATGGCTTCGGCCGGTGTCCCACCAGGGTAACCGTCCATCCCAACAGCGCTGCGATCTTTACCAGCGGATCAACATCCGCGCCCGTGCCGAAGATCAGCAGGTGTATCGGAGGTCTGACGTATTCAAGCAGCAGGGAGCGGTGGGGCTGCCGAAACAAGGTTGTCCGCTGCTGGCGGAGCACTTTCCTGACCTCGCGTTGGAGCGACTGGTCTGTGCGGAGCGATGCCAGGTCATCGACGGTGATCCAGTCAGCTGAACCGGGTGCGATCTCCCCTGAAACCATCTGGACCAGCACGCCGCCGGTCCGCTGCCGTACGGCCGCTTCCAAATGGGTGAGGGCCGGGCTGTCACGGGTAATGAGCACATCGACCCTGCCGTTACACCCCGTGTTGAAGCCAAGGCGATCATCCGGTCCGGTCATGTCGTAGGATTGCACAACCGGGCGGCCGGTCTGCAGCACAGCCTCCGCCTCACGGGCGATTTCCTCTTCCAGGCAACCGCCGGAAATCAGCCCCCAGGTAGACAGATCCTCCCGTACCAGCATG
Organism: Bacteroidota bacterium; assembly: GCA_028873925.1. Taxonomy (GTDB): domain Bacteria; phylum Bacteroidota; class Rhodothermia; order Rhodothermales; family Bin80; genus JAPPNA01. Next base: position 3,476 of record JAPPNA010000138.1, read on the forward strand.
CGTCCGCCAGCCTGCCGGTAAGTCGACCCGGCAATATTGACCACCGTGCCTACCGCAAAGGTCTGTCCGGCCGACCTGAGCCGCTCGACCTCCTTGAGCAGGAAGGTGAAATCAGACATGGCAGGGCCTGTTCAAGCCGCTAATCTGGGGCCGGCCCGCAATACCGCCTCGGTGCACTGCGATCCGAACTGAGCAATATTCCCGTCAAAGAGTTGCGCCAGATGCAGAGCAATTCGCTTGTAGGCATCGGGATCAGGCCAGCACCTGGAAGGAACCAGCAGCTCAGCCGGAACGCCCGGGCAGGCCGTAGGCACGGCGAATCCGAAAATTTCGTCGGTTGTAGTAGGGACATGCTCAAGTTTGCGGTCGTGGATGGCCCGGATAATGGCGCGTGTGTACCGCAGCTTGATCCGGTCGGCCCGGCCCGCAATGCCACCCACCATGCCGGTATTGATCAGCCAGGCTTTGGCCTTGTGCCGGCGCATTTTTTCGGCGAGCAGATCGGCATATATGTGCGGGGACCAAACCAGGAATGCCGCGCCAAAGCAGGCCGAAAAAGTTACTTCCGGTTCCGTAACACCGACTTCCGTGCCGGCCACTTTGGCGGTGTATCCGTTAAGAAAGTAATACATCGCCTGTTCCGACGACAGGCGGGCTACAGGCGGCAAAACGCCGAATGCATCGAACGTCAGCAGGATGATGTTCTCCGGGTGATGGCCAATGCAGGGGACTTTGGCTCCATGCATGAACTCTATGGGAAAACAGGCCCGCGTGTTCTGCGTCAGTGAGGTGTCGGAGTAGTCCACCATGCGCGTCACCGGATCGAATGCCACATTCTCCAGCACCGTTCCGAATCGGATCGCTTCAAAGATTTCGGGTTCCCGGTGCGCAGACAGATCAATGGCCTTCGCGTAACAGCCCCCCTCAATATTGAAGATGCCGTTGTCGGTCCAGCAGTGCTCGTCATCGCCGATGAGATGTCGGGACGGGTCGGCAGATAGCGTGGTCTTACCGGTGCCGGAAAGTCCGAAGAACAGCGAGACATCACCCCGTGCCCCTTCGTTGGCGGAGCAGTGCATCGACAGCACATTTCGCCGCGGCATCAGATAGTGCATGATCGTAAATATGCCCTTCTTCATCTCGCCGGCATACTCGGTCCCCAGAATGACCATTTCCCGCGTTTCAAAGCAGATGTCAATACTGGTTTTCGAAGACATGTAGGTGGTGTGGCGGTTGGCCGGAAACTTCCCCGCATTGTAGATCACATAGTCCGGCCTGCCGAACGCGGCCAGTTCTTCATCGCTGAGTCGGATGAGCATATTTCGCATGAACAGCGCATGGTAGGCCCGTTCGCAAACGATGCGCACCTTGATCCGATGATCTGGATCCCAACCCGCACACCCATCTACGACATAGAGCCGGTGCCGCGTGTTGAGATAGTCGCGGGCGCGCTCCCGATTGATTTCGAACGTCAGGGCATCAATCGGCAGGTTTACCGGCCCCCACCAGATATCTCCCCGGCTTTCCGGGTTTTCCGTGATCCGCTTATCCATCGGGCTCCGCCCGGTCTTGATGCCGGACGTGATGGCCAGCGCACCCGTTGCCGTGATGGCCGCGTTGGGCTCATTGCGCAGCGCGTCCTCATAGAGCACGGCGGGCACGACATTGCGCCGCACATCCTGTACCGTAATACCGTAGAGATTAAGGCTCAGCCCCATGGTCTTTGATGATGGACAATAATCAGCCTGAACCGATCAGGCTGTGCGAATCCAAGACGTAAAGGCACCCGTTTTGTTACACGCTAAGGGACCGATTACGACTCATACAGATTGTCTATAAGGTGTCTGTACTTTTCGCTGACCACCCGCCGCTTCACCTTGAGCGTGGGGGTCAGCTCTCCGGTGGCAATCGAAAACGGCTTATTCACCAGATTGTACTTCTTGATCTGCTCCCAGGCAGGCAGCGTTGAATTGACGGATGCCACGACTTCGTCCAGTGCGCCCCGGATGTGTTGTTCTGACGCTTCGGCACCGAACTGCTGCCTGATGGCGGCTGGGTCCGCCACGAGCAGCGCGCCGCAGAATTTTCGCTCGCTGCCGACCACTACGGCATGTTCAATCAGCGGGTGTGATATCAAGGCGACCTCAATCGGGCTCGGCGCGACGTATTTGCCGGTGGAGAGCTTGAAGAGCTGCTTCTTCCGGTCGGTTATATAGAGCTGGCCATCTTCAATCTTGCCGATATCGCCGGTGTGAAACCAGCCTTCTTCCGTAATTACACTGGCGGTTTCTTCGGGCATGTTGTAGTAGCCCTGCATGATGTTCGGCCCGCGGACCAGGATTTCGCCATCATCGGCGATTCGGATCTCCACATCGCGGATGGCTGTGCCGACCGTGCCGGGACGCATGTTGGTGTGGTCGTAAACCGTGACGACGGGGGATGTCTCCGTCAGGCCGTACCCTTGGCCGCACAGAATGCCGAGTCCGTTGAAGAACGCCTCCACCTTGGGGGAGAGCGCCGCACCCCCGCTGGTCATCCCTTCAATACACCCGCCAAAGAAGCCCTCGCGCACCTTGCTGAAAATCAGTTTGTCCGCGAGCTTGTAGCTGCCCCCCATTTTAGGATTAGCAACATCATATTGGCTGGCAAGGCCGAATGCCCAACGCGCCAGCGTGCCCTTTACACCACCGGCCTCCTGCGCTTTCTGCATCATGCCGGCATGGATTTTCTCCAGGAGCCTAGGCACGGTGGTAAGATGCTTGGGCCGCACGACCGCCAGATCCTCCCTGATTTCCAGGAAAGACTCCACAAAGTGGATTTCAAAGCCCAAACTCAGATAGAAGATTGACACCATCCGCTCAAACGAGTGCGACAGCGGCAGATAGGACAGCATGCGCCCCGGAGGGGAAAATGGCAGCCGATCCGCGGTGGCCAGCACGTTTGAGGCAATATTGGCGTGTGACAGCATGACCCCCTTGGGCTTGCCGGTAGTACCGGACGTATAGACAAGCGTGGCCAAATCATCGCCTTCCACCTGCGCCTGCTGTATCAGTTCAGGGTCCTGCTTGAGGCGGGCGCGACCCGAATCCATCACCTCCTGCAGACTGATCATATCATCGCTGAAAGCCCCCCGCAGCCCCATGATCCATTGCATGGACGGTATGGCCATCAGGTCATCCGGACATTCCGCAAACAGTTCGGCGGTAGACACTATGTACCCGCGAATTCGCGCGTCACGTGCGATATAGGCGATCTGATTCTTCGGCTGGGTCGTGTAGATCGGCACGGTGACCGCTCCCAGCCGCAGCAGGGCCTGATCAAGGATGACCCATTCGGTGGAGTTCTCACTGTGGATGGCCACGCGGTCTCCCTTGCGGATGCCAAGCTCAAACAGCCCCGCAGCACAGGCGTGCATCTGCTCTATAAAATCCTCCACGTTGGTGCTGATCCACACCCCCTCACGCTTGGTGGCACAGACGGTGCCGGAATACTTGGACAGCCCTTGATCCACGATAGCGCCGATTGTGTTGGGTACTGACGAGTCTCTCATTCTATCAGAAGCAGTTTATGGGCAGAAATATAACAGCTCACCGCCAAAAAAGAATACAACATGGCTCGGACTGTCTTGTTGAACCCGCGCGGCATCCCCGGCGTTTCCACCAGTGATGGAGCTTTCGTCCCATATCAAATCGGGCGGCGGTGTTCGCATGGTTGATGTCTCCGCCAAGCAGATCACCCGGCGCAAGGCCATTGCCGGCGGTCGCGTACGCCTCGGCCACACGGCGTTTGACGCACTGGTCCGGGGATCAGTCGGCAAAGGAGATGTGCTAACGACTGCGCAGGTGGCCGGGATCCAGGCCGCAAAGGAAACAGGCAGACTGATTCCGCTCTGCCATCCGGTCCCGCTGGATGCGGTGGATCTGGAGTTCGGGTTTGATGAAAAGGAACTGGCGGTGGAGGTTCGGGCGACAGTCGCCACTGCAGGCCGAACCGGAGTTGAAATGGAGGCGCTGACTGCGGTGGCCATCGCGGCGCTGACGATTTACGATATGTGCAAGTCCGTGTCCAAAGCCGTACAGATCACCGATATAGGCCTCCTGCGTAAGGAGGGGGGCAAAAGCGGCCTTTTTGTCCGGTCCGATTCATAGCCCGACAGCTTCGGCGATACCGCCGATTCTCCCTGTCCAGACGGGTGCGCAAAGGGATCAATTCACCGCCGCAACTGTCTAAGACCCCTCACAAACTGCTTTACCGACTGGATGGAAATTGGAGAAATTGGGTTCATGGCTAGCATAATGGTGATTTTTGCCATTGTGATCGGTCTGATCCTGCTGCTGTACTTCATTCCGGTACGGCTTTGGATCACGGCAATCTTTTCCGGAGTGCGCCTTAAGCTGTTCCGGGATCTGGTCGGGATGCGGCTGCGGCGCGTCCCGCCTGACCGGATCGTCAAGCCGCTCATTACCGCCCATAAGGCGGGGATAGCCGCCGAGACCCCGAAATTGGAGGCCCACTACTTGGCGGGCGGTCATGTCCAGCAGGTGGTTAATGCGCTGATTTCCGCGGATAAGGCAGACATTGATCTGCCATTTGAGCGGGCGACGGCTATTGACCTGGCCGGGCGTGATGTATTTGAAGCCGTTCAGGTGTCGGTCAATCCGAAAGTGATTGAGACACCCCCCATCTCGGCGATTGCTAAGGACGGGATACAGCTTCGGGCCGTGGCGCGTGTTACGGTACGTGCCAATATTGAGCGCCTGGTCGGCGGCGCGGGCGAAGAGACCATCATTGCCCGGGTCGGCGAAGGGATCGTGTCGACCATCGGTTCTTCCTCATCGCATGCGGCTGTGCTGGAGAACCCCGACATAATTTCCAAGACGGTACTGGCCAAAGGGCTGGACTCAGGCACCGCGTTTGAAATCCTATCCATTGATATTGCGGATGTTGATGTGGGCGACAATATCGGTGCTAAACTCCAGACTGATCAGGCGGAGGCGGATCTGCAGGTGGCTCGGGCGAAGGCCGAAGAGCGGCGTGCGGCTGCCGTGGCTCTTGAGCAGGAAATGGTCGCGCGGGTGCAGGAAGCCAGAGCGCGCGTGGTAGAGGCAGAAGCGATGGTGCCGACTGCAATTGCGGAGGCCTTCCGCAACGGTCAGCTTGGCGTGATGGACTACTACAACCTGCGCAATATTGAAGCGGACACGCAGATGCGTACTTCCATCGGGGGAGGGGAAGCCAAAGGTGACGATTAGCGGCCTGGGGACACACGGGTCCGTGGAGGGGACACAGCGGGGTTGCCTTCCCTTGGGCTTGAAACCCGGGTCGGCGGATTTTGCGTCATATTCGCCGCGTGGGCTCCATCGGTATAGGGCGGGGAACATGCCGTGATTGCGGCTGTGTCAGGCCAATCGGCTGATGCGTCGGACACCGCAGTCTGCTACGGGGGAATGGTAGCCAGCGTGTGGTCAGGAGCGTGTCGCGCCTCACGGAATCCCTTGCGTACCGCTCGTTGCCCGGGCTCGCTGGAGGCTTATAGGCAGCAGCCACGCCTCTTGGAGTAGCGGCGAGTAGTTCCGCGGTCGCATGGCCGCCGGGCGGCTCGCTTTTGATGGATGGAGCACATGAGACGAACCTGTCTGAGCTGACAGGTAAGGCGCGCAGCCCATGGCCGCTCGTTATGGGACAAATATCGCTCGGTGGGCAGTGCAGCTGGAAAGTGTAGGCGGTACCCTCCAGACAATGATTTACCTTGCGCCAACGGGAAGTCCAGCCCAAAGCCGCGGGGAATGCTTATCCGGGCGGGTCCCATCCGGTCGTACAGACCTACGCTCGCGTATTGACATCTGGGTCTAAAGCCTCATTCGGAAGTTAATTTCCAGACTGTCAGGTGCCGCCGTCAGCTTCACATGGACGCTACCGAACCAGTAGCATGCGACCAGTCAGGACATGGGCCTTATCCGATGCTTCCAGCAGTACCCGAAAGAAGTACATACCTGATGGCAACCCCGGTGTTCGAAGGTGCACCTGCTGCCGGCCTGTATTCAATTCCAGCACGGGTGTTTCCAGGAGGTGTCTCCCGGTTACATCGAACACTTCAACACGGGCTCGGGCTGGCTCTGGAAGATCAATAACGATTGATGTGGCTGATCGGAATGGATTGGGATAATTGCCAAGCAGTTCGACTTCCGTAACAGGGGTGGGCTCAGACGATTCGATCGCCACGGGGGTGCAGTTTGGGCCAATGGCATCTGCAATGCCGGCCAGCCACCGCTGAAAGGCATCATCACGCGGAGCGCAAACCGTTTGGTCGGACCCGCCGAAGAACCAGAATGTGGCAAGCTCACCCAGAGCCGTCAGGGTCGATGGAACAGTTCCCGTCAGCTGATTCTCGTGGAGCGACAGGTGCTGCAACCCTGTCAGGTTGCCCAGCTCCGGGGGGATGAACCCCGTCAGTCCGTTTTGCCCTAATTGCAGGGACTCCAGCATATTCAATTGCCCGAGCTGCGGAGGGATCGGGCCGACAAGCGCGTTCTGCTGAAGATTCAGCGACATCAGGTGCGCGAGATCTGCCAACTCCACAGGGATCACACCTTTCAGTTCGTTGTTACCCAAGCTCAGTACTTCCAATTGGCTCAGATTTCCCAGGCAGGCAGGAATCTGCCCCGTCAGTTGATTTCTGCGCATACTGATCGCGGTCAGTCGATCCAGCGAGCACAACGCTTCCGGGATCGTACCGGTCAGGTCGTTATCGTACAGGTATAATTCCGTAAGCCCGTCCAAGGAGCCCAGCGTTTCGGGAATGGTCCCTTCCAGGCGATTCTGGCTCAGACTCAATTCAGTCAGGTGCGTTAGGTTGCCGAGCTCGGCAGGGATGGTTCCAGACAGATTATTGTCGTACAGGAACAACCGGGTCAATGCCGTAAGCTGGCCGAATTCTACCGGAATCAATCCTATCAGCAGGTTCTGGCTGACGCTCAACTCAACGAGCACCTCCAGGTTGGCTAGCGCAGCCGGGATCTCACCGGTGAGCCGGTTGTCAAACAGATAGAGCCGCAGTAGTCTGGCCAGGTTTCCCAACTCACCCGGAATAGGGCCATCAAGAGCGTTTTCCTCAAGTCGCAGCAGCTCAAGCTTTACAAGATCGCCAAGCTCTGGAGGAATGGCCCCAGTCAGTGAGTTGTTGGACAGATTCAGCACGGAAAGCTCGGTCAACTGCCCTAATTCAGACGGAATCACTCCCTCCAGGACATTGTTGTTGAGCAGCAACTCCGTGAGTTGGGTCGCATGGCCGAGGGACAATGGTATTGCGCCGCTCAGATTATTCCAGCTCAGGCTGAGTCTGGAAAGGGCAGGCAAGGTGCCCAGTTCTGGCGGAATCGTCCCCGAGAGGTTGTTGCGGTAGGCGATGAGTTCCGTGAGTGCCGTCAGATTTCCCAGTGAAGATGGGAGCGGGCCCTCCAGCCGGTTCTGCTGAAGGCTGACCGCCCTTAGGTTTGCAATGCTGCCTATCTCGTCTGGAATGGATCCGGACAGATTGTTGTGATTCAGTCGCAATTCAGTTAGGCCTGCCAGATTGCCAAGGCTCGCAGGTATTTCGCCGGAAAACTGGTTGCGGCTAAGCCGCAGTGTCGTCAGCTCAGCCAGGCGACCCATTTCCGGTGGAATGGCATTTGTCAGGGCGTTTGAATACAGGCTCAGCTCCTGCAGCGCGGTCAGCTTGCCGATCTCAGGCGGAATCGGACCGCTGAGACCGTTGTTCGGGAGGCTCAACTCAGTCACCCGTCCCGCCGCAACGGTGACTCCGTACCAGCCTGTTATGTCACTTTCAGCAATCGGGAATTCCAGCGACTGTGCCGACCAGCCGGAATTGATTGCTCAGTTGTCACCATCGGTAGCATTGTAGAGTGCCGCAAGAGCTTCCCAGTCTGCATAGAGCAGCCTGGCAGGGTCCGTAACGGGGGCCGGGTCGCAGTTCGGCCCCATAACATCGGGGACCTGCCCCAGCCATTGCTGAAAGGCATTATCTATCGGAGCGCATACCTTTTGTTCGCTACTGCCGTGGAACCAAAGCGTGCTAAGGCCCTGCAGGGAGGTCAGACTGGTGGGCAGCATCCCGACGAGTTGATTCTCATGGATCGAGAGAATCTGCAGGGTTGAGAGATTGCTAAGCTCGGACGGCACCGTTCCGGTCAGCCTGTTGAACCCCAGTCGCAGAGCGGTAAGGTTAGCCAGATTGCCGAGCTCAGACGGGATTGTGCCCGTCAGATTGTTCTGCTGCACCCGCAGAGAGGTTAACTTCGTGAGTTCACCCAGCCGGGAGGGGATGTTGCCCGCCAAGGCGTTGTCACCAAGATTGAGGATGGTGAGATTGGCCAGGGAACCCAGACAGGTCGGAATCTGACCGTTCAATCCGTTGTGACGAAGGGCCAAAACCGTGAGCTGGCCCAATGAACATACTGAAGGCGGAATTGAGCCGGACAGCTGATTCTGACTGAGAATCAGTTCGGTAAGCGCGGACAGATCACCAATCGATGGGGGCACCGTGCCGGTCAGCCCGTTTTCATGAAGTGCTAGGGCGCTAAGCAGGCCCAAGTTACCCAACTCACCCGGAATATTTCCGGACAGCATATTGTGGTTCAGGCGCAGTTCGGTCAATTGGGCCAGATTGCCGAGTTCGACCGGAATGGGCCCCTCAAGCCTGTTGCGGCTAAGCCTGAGTCCGTTAAGATTGGCAAGCTGACCGATTTCCGGCGGGATTGAGCCGGCGAGCGCGTTGGTGTAGAGGCTCAGTTCCCGCAGTGCTGTCATCTGTCCAATCTCGTCCGGAATGGGTCCGGTCAGACTGTTATTGGACAGTTTGAAGATGGTCACGCCCGAAAGATTGGAGATTTCCTCCGGGAGCGATCCGGTGAGATTGTTTCCGTCCAGACTGATTTGGGTAACTCTGCCGTTGAATGTGCTGACCCCGAACCAGTCCTCTAAGTCGCTTTCTTCAATCGGGAAAGGCAGCATGGCTGTCGACCAACCAGTGTTGTCGGTCCAGTTATCTCCGTCCAGCGCCTGATACAATGCGACCAACGCCTCCCAGTCCGCGTAGAGCAGCTGGTCAGTCGTTTGAGCCCTCAGCGGGGCAAATGCGCAAAACAGCGCCACCAGGGCGAGAGCCGATCTTTTCATGAAGGCTCTTGCATATCGGCCATTCAGGTGTCGGCACTTTCGCAGATCGTGCGGAGAGAACACCCGCCCTGCGCAACCGCGATTTCCTCCGGCGCTGCAAATTGACCCCTGCACCTCCGTTTGGGGGCGTGTTGACGGATTGGCTGCATAAGAGTTCAAGGTCATTCGCAAACAGGAATCGGTGAAGGCTGCCTCAGGTTACGAAAAGTCGAATGGCTCACTGGTAAGGATCCCCGGGCCTAGTCTGGAATCAGCCGCGCTTTTGACGCGCTGTGTGGGGGTGCCCTGGGGCACGAGGAAATTACTGGAACCTCTGATGAGTCCCGATGTGTTGAAATCAGATGTATCACACGGAATGGACGCATGCAACGCAGTCTTATTATTATACTTGCAGCCATACTCTTCAGTACGATGGGTTGCGATTCTGGAGGAGATGGGGATGAAGAGTACATCGCAGATCTTTCGGATGTCCCGGCTGTGGTATTGTCCGCGGCGCGGGCAGCGGTGCCCGGCCTCGTGATTTCGCGGGTTGAACGTGAAGAATCCCGTCGCGGGACCATATACGAGGTATATGGACGGGCAAATGGAAGGTTCTACGAACTCGAAATCGGGTCAGACGGCACGGTTTTCGAAATTGAAATAGACGACGACGATTAAGGCCGTCTGCCTTCATCTGGCAGCAGGGGATCCTCGGAACCGCTGTCTCCCAAAGGGCGGTATGTGCGGCCGGATGCCGGGACGCGGCGGTGATGGTGTTGCGGCATCGCTTTTAATTTGAGGATTTCCATCGGCCGCCGAATGCCAGCCGAGCGCGTCCGGGCATCGCGGAACCATCTGCAGCTTTCGGCTGGTCTCGGACCGGCGAATTCATTGCCGCCATGTTCCGCGCCGTAGGCTTTCCGTACCGAACAGACGCTCCCGGTGCCCATAATTTGACCCTTGCTTCCTTGGCAGGTCCGCCGCTGCCAGCCTAAAGTCCGCCCGCGAATCGTATACGCATCACTGCTGAAAGCGCGGGTCATCGGAAGGCGGGCAGCCCCCAAAAGATCCTGGCAGGAGCGCGTTGCGGATTACGGGCATTCGGACTCTTTGTGCCTCCCGGGTCGGGATCACAGGCCCAACCTCCCGGCATTTACCGCGTCTCAAGCCGCTGCGGATTCCGCTTTCTTATGCAGCCCGAGGATCTGCGGGGCGTATCTGACCCCGAGCCAGCTATGGATCGTTTTTTCTTGCGCCACAGGCCCAGATATTATCCTCCCGGGCGGCTACGCCCTTGGCGGAAGCGTCAGATTAACGGGCATCCATCAGAAACCACCCGCGCGCATCCTGCTGCCCTTCAGCCAGCCACTTCAAGCCGTACGGAATCAATCCGGTGATCAGTGGCCTGCAGAATTGTAATACGGTAGGGCTGCAATTGGACGACCTCGCCTTGAGGCGGGATAGTGCCGCAGGATTCCAGAATGTAACCGGCAATGGTTTCGTAATCGCCGGGTGGAATCTTCAGGTCACACTGCTCATTGATCTGGTCAATTTCGGCCCGACCGCTCAGGACAAACAGGCCATCATCCTGCTTCAGGATGAGCTCTTTCTCGGTATCAAACTCATCCTGAATATCACCGAACAGTTCTTCCAGCAGGTCCTCGCGCGTGACCAGACCGGCTGTTCCGCCATATTCGTCAATGACGATGACAATCGAGCTCTTGGTGTCCCGAAACTCCTTGAACAAATCGTTGCACAGTTTGGCCTCCGGCACAAACCGCACCGGATGCATCATATCGGCAAGGGATGTCGGATCCTTGAAGAGGTCGTAGGCGAATGCTACGCCGATGATCTTCTCGGGATTATCGCGGTAGATCGGGATTTTGGAGTAGCCGCTGCTGACACAAAGCTCCCGAAAATCCTCAATGGAGGTGCCCAGGGCTGCGGTTACCATCTCGGTTCGCGGTGTCATGGACTCTCGCACCCGCTTGTTGTGCAGTTCAAAAACATTGCTGAGGATTTCGGACTCCTCCTCATCCAGCTCCAGGGAGCCATGTCGCCGGCCCTCCCGGACTATGCGCTCAAATGCCCGCCGAGGGTAGCGCGCCAACGGCACCCGTTCCGCACCTACCAGACGGGTCAGGAGTTCCGCGGTCCCCTGGGTAACCCTGATCAGTGGGAGCAGCACCAGGTAGGTCACATGCAGCGGAAAAGCCAGCACGAACACCGCGCGGTTCGCGGCTTCCCGGAGAAGGCTCTTGGGCAGGATTTCTCCTACGATCAGGACCACCGAGGCCGCGATCACGGTCTGGGCAATGAGCACGGTACTTTCCGAGGCACCGGAGGAGAAGGGGGCCAGGAGGTCGTACAGCGGGTCATGGAGCACGAGCGCCATGATGGTGGAGTAAATCACCAGTGCCAGGTTATTGCCGACCAGTGAAGTGGTCAGGACACGACCGGGCTCACGAACTGCGGCCGTAACCAGGCGGCCGATAAACCCGCGCTGGCGGGCTTTCATCTCGGTGTGCAGCCGGTCCGCGGCTACAAAGGCGATTTCGGAGCCGGAGAAGAACGCGCTCAGGCACAGCATCGCAATTATCAGGACTGCAGCCACGACCATGGCTGTATCAGTATTTCATAGATCCCGTCAGGCGCGCGCCCGCTGAGCGGGTGCGTCGAGCCATTCCTGATCCAGTTCATCCAGATTGGTGGAGGAGCCGAACATGGCCTCTGTGGATAATACGGACTCTTCCGTATTGCCGACCTCATCAAGAAGAATGTCCAGCTGATACGTAATTTCTTCTGGATCTCGCATGGTCATGGATTTTTCGTGGATGTACATGACCACATCCTCAATGGTGGCCACCTGCGCATCAATGACTTCCAACTGTTCGTGACTCTTGCGATAGCGGTCGAGCCGTTGCATCAGCACCTTGATGCGCCGCATCTTGATGTTGCGAATCCGCTCGGCATCGTTCTCAACTTCCTTCCTTAGGGTTGCCAGTGCCGATAGCAGGTCGGTTTCCTGCAGGTTCTGGCGGATATTGACTTGGCGTTGACGCTCATGTAGCAGGGACAGGCAGGACGCGAGCAGCCCGTTGAGCTTGGCGATATGGCCCTCCAGAATAGGCTGGGAGGCGAAGCTGAATTTCTGGTAATTGCTCTCAATCTTCTTCTGCAGATCCCGAAGGCGTACATAGCGGCGCTGACTGCTCCGGCTAAGCTGCCGGTAAATCTCCACCGGTGTCGGGGGCTTGGCCAATTCCCGCGCACGCTTCCGCTGCACCATTTTGCGGAATCTGGCATTCGTCGGAACCGTGCCCAGCACCAGCAGCTCAAGGGCAAAGGTGAAGATGAACAGAGTGGCGAACAGGGATCCGCCTCCGATCGGCGTGCTGCTGAGGCCCAATGTGCCAGCGAGTGCACCGATCAGGAACCACAGATTCCAAGGATGCAGAAAGACCTCCTTGCGATAGTTGATTTCTTCCCTGCTCATTCAGGTTCTTCGGTCGGCCGTCGGAGGTTGGCACCAATCGTCTTGGCCGGCGGGTCCGGCTCGGGCTGCCGGGCGGCGGGCGGGGGTTGTCCGGCAGCATCCAGACTTACCCCGTGCACTTCAAGGGCCAGATCCAGGCGCGCCTGGCTGCGCGCGTTCTCAGCTTCCAGCGTACTGAGGACATCATCATTAGGCCCGGTGACCTGATCCAGCGCAGCCGTGATACTGCTCAGCGCCTGATTGAGTCTCTTCTGCCGCCGAATATGCCGCGCAAGGCGCTTTAACCGCTGCATCTCGCGCAGATGGGCCAGTTCCTTATCCTTCAGCCGCCGGCGTTCCTCTGGTGTCATATTCCGTCTACGAAGTGCTGTTACGCCCCATGGTACGTGAGCCCGGATCCAGATGCGTGCCACCCTTCACCGGCGGTGTGGGCACGGCCGTAGAGGCCAGGCCCATTTTCAGTTTCATTTGCTCAACAATGGCATCCGCGCGGTGCTGCTCGGAATCTTCCTCCAACTGCAGGGCCTGCGCATCCAGTGAGTCCAAGGCCAGCTCCATCTTCGCCTCATTCCGCGCTGTTTCCTGTTCCAGCCGATTAATCATCTCTCCGTGCGTGTTGTCAAGTCCCCCGACTTCAAACTCATGAAGCGCATCGGCAATCTGAGATTGCCATTTGGCCCGTTCATGGGCCCGCATGGCATCGCGAGCTTCATTTATCTTGCGCTCCCGCTCCCGCATGAAGACTTTCCGGACCTGCAGGGCTTTCTCGTAGGCCTTGTTGGCGAACGCGAGCTGTTCGGCCGTCTTTTCCAGGTCCGCGCGGACCGCTTCAAGGCGGATGGCAAACTGGCGGGCGAGGTCCTCCCGGGAGTTCTGGATGGATGCCTTGATCTTGGCGGTCAGGTCGGCCACTTTGCCCTGCAGCTTGCGCTCTTCCTTCTGGAGCATGATCAGGTTCGCCTTTACATCAGCGATGTTCCTGTTCATCCGCGGGACCTGTTCGTTAAGCTCCCGGATGTTCTGCTCCAGAATCAGTTTGGGGCTTTCAAGAGATGAGATGGCACCGCCGAAAATTGACTTCACGGCGCGCTTAAATCGGGGCCAAAGTGACATATTGCAAAGGCGATGCTTTAACTGAGGTTCAACAGGCCAAAATACGAATCCGGCTGATAAGGGAATTAGAACCCCAATTGCGCCTGATGTTCACCGTTGGCCCCATAATTCGGCAGTTGCCGGTACCACCGCCGGTTCAATACGTCAGAATCAGGTCTCAGGATGCACGCGGGCCGGTCAGGGGGCCGCAACTCAGCTGCGATGGGTCCAGCCCTCGGCTGAAAGCCGGTCAATAAGGATGTTCCCGGCTGCCGGAGCTTTAGCTTTGAAGGAATATGCATTCCTGATGGTCTGCGCGAACTGCTCCCGGAGGGCACGCTTACGCGTGTAGAATGTGGCCAGTTCTTCGTTAGGAATCACCGCGTCTCCCGGGCGCTTGTGCAGCACTATACCCGCTTCCGGGTCCACCTCATCTTCCTTGGTGAAGCGCCCGGTCCCCATTTCCGTGGCGGCCAGGCCCAGTTGAAAGGCATCCAAATCGGACACGAATCCACGAGCGTGGTCCGGCGCGCAGACGGGTTCCGGCTCAACAGTCCGTTTCCGCTTTGACGGGTGTTCAATAACGGACACATCACCGCCCTGAGCAGCCACCAGGTTCAACAGTGACTCAAATGCCCGACCTGAATCGATGGACTCCTGTGCAATTTCTTTGCCCTGCTTGACCGTGTCGGCCCGTTTGGCCAGCACGAGCATTTCACCGCACAGCTGCACGGACAGGGAGACGACATCGGCTGGTCCGCAGCCGGTCAGACAGTCAATGCTTTCCTCCACCTCCAGCCAGTTGCCGATCTTGAAGCCCAGCGGGGTGTCCATATTGGTCAACCAGGCGACCGTGGAGACACCGAATTTCTCGCCCAGCAGGACCAGCATTTCCGCCAGATCCCGCGCGGCCGCCCGCGTCTTCATAAAGGCCCCACGCCCGGTTTTGACATCCAGCACCAAGCCGTCCAGCCCCTCGGCCAGCTTCTTACTCATGATGGAGGCGGTGATAAAGGGAATGAAATCCACGGTCGCCGTCACATCTCTAAGGGCGTACAGCAGGCCATCCGCGGGCGCGATTTCTTCGGTCTGCCCCAGCATGACCACCCCCAGATCGCCCAGCTGCTGGCGCATCCGGGCCAGATCCACATCGGTACTGAAGCCGGGAATGGACTCCAGTTTGTCCAGCGTACCCCCGGTATGTCCCAGGGCGCGGCCCGAAATCATGGGCACGCGAACCTGACAGGCCGCGGCCATGGGGGCCAGTACTAGGGAGATTTTATCTCCAACCCCGCCGGTTGAATGTTTGTCAACCTTAGCGCCGCTGATGCCGGAGAAATCTAGCACTATCCCGGATTGCAGCATGCAATCGGTCAGTGCAGTCGTCTCCCGCGTACTGAGCCCCTTGAGGAATGCCGCCATAAGGAAGGCACTCATCTGGTAATCCGGGACAAGGCCCCGCGCGTAGGCGCTGATCAGTGACCGGATAGCCGTATCGGACAGAGCCCGCCCGTCGCGCTTTGCCGTTATCGTTTCAATCACATCCAGCATGGAGCGGTGCCGGATGCGGTCAGGATGCACGCTTGCCGTAGCGCCGCATGAATTTTTCAACACGACCGGCGGTGTCCACATACTGCCGGCGCCCTGTGTAAAAGGGGTGGTTGGTGCTGTCGACTTCCGACACATAGCGTTCGGACTTCATGGTGGACCGGGTCTTGAATTCGGTCCCGTCCGCCAAGCGCACCGTGATCATATCGTAGTCAGGATGCAGTTTCTTCTTCATCGTCAGTTGAAGTTGCACAAACAACACTGTAAGTCACGGGATTCGGGAATGTTCCGATCAGGACTCAATCAGCTTTTCGATGGCCCGGATATTGTCGCGCAGTTCTGCAGCCCGCTCAAATTTCATGTCCTCGGCGGCCTCCAGCATTTCCCGGGTCAGCTGACGGATCAGTTCGCGCTTCTCATCGTCGGTCAGCATTCGGATCACGGAGTCTTCCAGGGCACTGGTTGCCTGGGGCAGTTCCACAGGTCCGTAGGAGGATGGCTCCGCGCTTCGGTTCTGTTCAGCGATGACGGTGCCGCGCAAAATGCTCTGGCGATCCTTGGAGATGGTGCGGGGGGTGATGCCATGTTTTTCATTGTACGCCTGCTGTCTGGTTCTACGCCGCAGGGTTTCCTCCATCATACTGTGCATGGAGCGTGTTATGCGGTCGGCATACATGATGATTTTGCTGTTAACGTTACGCGCGGCCCGCCCGGCAGTCTGAATCAGTGATCGCTCGCTGCGCAGGAAGCCCTCTTTGTCCGCATCAATGATGGCGACCAGCGATACTTCCGGCAGATCCAGCCCCTCCCTGAGCAGGTTTACGCCAACCAGTACATCGTACTCACCCAGGCGCAGATCGCGCAGCAGCTCAACCCGCTTCAACGCGTCTATGTCTGCATGCAGGTAGCGGGCCCGCACATTGTGCGTGTCCAGATAATCCGTCAAATCCTCAGCCATCCGCTTGGTCAGGGTCGTAACCAGGGCCCGTTCCCGCCGGTTGGTACACTCGCGAATCTCCGCCAGCAGGTCGTCAATCTGATGTTCGCTGGGCCGCACAAACACCTCGGGGTCGCAAATTCCCGTTGGGCGGACGATCTGTTCAACCACCGTGCCTCCGCATCTTTCAAGCTCGTAGTCTCCAGGCGTAGCACTTACGTAGATCACCTGCCGCTGACGCTCCTCATATTCATCAAAGGTCATCGGTCGATTATCAAGCGCGGAGGGCAGTCGGAATCCGTGTTCAACCAGGGCGAGCTTACGGCTGCGGTCACCGTTGTACATCGCACGCACCTGGGGGATGGTGGCATGGCTTTCGTCGACCACCAGCAGAAAATCCTCTGGAAAATAATCCAGCAGACAGTACGGACGCTGCCCGGCGGAAAGCCCTGTCATGTGTCTGCTGTAATTTTCAATGCCTGAGCAGTATCCCAATTCCTGAATCATTTCCAAGTCGTACAGGGTGCGCTGCTCCAGCCGATGGGCTTCCAGCATCCGCCCCTCCTCCCGCAGATAGGCCAGGCGCCAGTTCAGTTCCTCCTTAATGCCGGTAACGGCTGACTCAATCTGCTCATCCGGGGTCACAAATATGCGGGCCGGGTACACCGTGAGCAGGTCCATCGAGCCCAGAGAGGCGTTGGATACAGGATCAATCAGATCAATTTTCTCGATTTCATCCCCCCAGAACGTAATACGGAAAGCTCGTTCCTCCATATAAGCCGGAAAAATATCCACCACATCGCCCCGGACGCGGAAGCATCCGGGCAGAAATTCAACATCATTGCGGCGGTAGAAAATGTGGACCAGTTGTGTGAGCACATCATTGCGCACCACCTGCTGCCCCGGTTGCAGCTGTACAATCCGGGCTTTGTACTCACTGGGAGACCCCAGCCCGAAGATGCATGACACGCTCGCCACCACGATCACATCGGAGCGGCCGGAGACAAGGGCGCTGGTGGCCCGCAGCCGCAGCCGGTCAATGCGGTCGTTGATCGACATGTCCTTTTCAATATAGGTGTCGGTACGGGCGATATAGGCTTCGGGCTGATAGTAGTCATAGTAGGAGATGAAGAACTCCACCGCGTTTGAGGGAAAGAAGGCCCTGAATTCCGCGTACAGCTGTGCGGCGAGCGTTTTGTTATGACTCATCACCAGCGTCGGCTTGCCGATGTTGCGGATCACATTACTGATCGTGAAGGTCTTCCCGGAGCCGGTGACCCCCATGAGGGTCTGTTGAGAATCTCCGTCTTGAAGCCCTCGGGTCAGTGCGGCGATCGCGTCCGGCTGGTCCCCGAACGGCCGGAACGGGGCCTCAAGCTGAAAGGGGCGGTCAGCAGGTAACGGATCCATGCGCGGCGGGTCAGCAGCCCTTTAACAACTCTTCGGCCTGTGGTGTTGCCTGTGTCGGGCCCGGTCGATTTTCTGGAATCGCAGCCGCAAAAAGAAACGAGCCGGAGGGTAGAGCGTATGTTGGTGTCGGATTGCAGCCATTCTTCGCTATTAATGATCCGATTGGCCTCCGTTTTCATTGTTGTGGTGCTTTGCTCATCGGCCCAGGCCCAGCAGATGCAGTGGGAGGACTACGCGCCGATTTCCACGCTGGTTGTGGAAGGGGAGCCGGTAATGAGTGCCCGGTATCCGTTTGTGGATGCACACAGTCACCACTGGCGGCTGCATACGACTTCAGCTGAAGAGATCGCCGCGATGGTCGCGGACATGGATGCGCTTAACCTGGCGGTGATGGTAAACCTGAGCGGCGGCAGTGGTGAGAATCTGGTCCAGAAGGTCCAAAATGCCGAAGCCCACGCGCCGGGTCGGATTGTTCATTTTGCCAATGTGGACTTCAACCGTATTGACGAGGAAGATTTCGGACGGCGGGCGGCTGCGCAGCTGCATGAGGATTACAGGAACGGAGCGCGGGGCCTGAAAATATTCAAGAACCTGGGCATGGATGTATTTGATGCCGCAGGCAATCGTCTCAGGACGGATGACCCCAGGCTGGATCCTATTTGGGCCAAGTGCGCCGAACTGGGCATTCCAGTGCTCATTCATACCGCCGATCCGGCACCGTTCTGGCTGCCTCAGGACCGCTATAACGAACGCTGGTTTGAGCTTAAGGAGAGGCCCAATCGCAAGCGCGCGCCGGAGCCTTCCTGGGAATCGCTCATTAAGGAGCAGTGGAATGTGTTCCGCAAGCACCCTGAAACGATCTTCCTGAATGCGCATCTGGGCTGGTACGGCAACAATTTGGGCAAACTGGGAGAGCTTATGGATGATCTCCCGAATGTGTACACGGAGCTGGGCGCAGTTGTCGCGGAACTGGGCCGGCAGCCCCACACCGCACGCGAGTGGCTGATTGAGTATCAGGATCGGGTGCTGATGGGCAAGGATTCATGGAATCCCGAGGAATACCACACATACTTCCGGATCTTTGAAACGGCGGATGAATTCTTCCCGTACTACCGCAAGCGCCATGCGTGGTGGATGATGTACGGCCTGGATCTGCCTGACGAGGTTCTGCGCAAGATCTATTACAAGAACGCGCTCAGGATTATTCCCGGGCTGGACACCTCCATGTTTCCGGATGACTGGGACATCGATCATGTGGCGGCACCGGAAGCGCGTTTAAGCCCCATGATGCTGGCGCGTACGTGGATTCAGGACACCTATGTTAAGGTCCATTACAGTTCGCCGCGGAAGCGGGGCAGGGCAATATTCGGAGACCTTGTGCCGTATGGCGAGGTATGGCGCACAGCGGCCAATGAGGCTACGGAGATCACGTTGACCGGGGATGTACAGGTTGGCGGCGCAACGCTGCCGGCCGGCACCTATTCAATCTTTACCATTCCCGGTGAGTCGGAATGGACGATTATGTTTAATTCCAGTCTTGGCATTAACGGTACGGTGGCCTACAGTGAGGCAAATGATGTACTCCGCGTCAGAGTGCCTGCCGGGCCTGCAGATGCTGTTCACGAGGCCTTTGTGATAGAATTTGAAGAGGCCGATTCGCACGCCAACATGGTGCTTACGTGGGACCGCACCCGCGTCGCCGTAGCAATAGCCGCCTTCTAAATGCAAGTACTTTATTGGTGCAATCGCCGGCGGGGTTCCGGCAGGACAGTTTACGGATGGGCAGGTGTTTTCGTCCTCTGGATGTGTTTTGGCGTAATCGTGCAGGCACAGACTCCGTTTACGTTCACCTCCGTAAGGCCGGATCTCACTCAATTCAATTACGGATCGCTGGCGTACGCGGATGTGGATTTCGATGGCGATTTTGACATTGCCGCCTCCGGTAACCGGGCAAATCGTCCGCCTTACGTTCCGTACTCGTTTCTGGCCAGAAGCGATGGGGACTATCTTCGAGGCGGTCACACGCCTGCACACGCTTATGGTGAGCATTCCTTGGGTGAGGGTCTGCGGTTCTCCAAGGTGCAGTGGAGTGACTATGACCGGGATGGCCGACTGGATCTTTTCA
This sequence comes from Bacteroidota bacterium, assembly GCA_028873925.1. Taxonomy (GTDB): domain Bacteria; phylum Bacteroidota; class Rhodothermia; order Rhodothermales; family Bin80; genus JAPPNA01. Next base: position 23,240 of record JAPPNA010000138.1, read on the forward strand.
TCAGTGGTACAGCCCATAGCGGAGCTAGCTTTGATCAGCGGCCCCGGACCGGGCAGGTGGTTTTATTCCGCAATCTGGGGGGGTTATCTTTTGCATCTCAGCGCCCGAACATCGCCGGGTTGTACGGGGGCTCTCTGGAAGTTGCCGATTTTGACGGAGACGGAGATGAGGATGTGTTTGTAACCGGGTTTGCAGAGGCGGATCGAATTGAGTCTGGCCTGTATGAGAATCAGCGGGGCCGATTCGTTGCGACCTCCAGCCGGTTTGAACCCGTGGCCCTGGGTGATGCCGGTTGGGTGGATTATGACACCGATGGCGATGTGGATCTGCTGCTTTCCGGGCTGAGTGATACCGGCCGGTTCATCACCAAGCTTTACCTGAACGGCGGATCAGGTCAGTTCCGCGAGGTTGATATCAGTCTGCCAGGCCTCATCTTCAGCTCATTTGACTGGGGCGATTATGATAACGACGGGGATCCTGATTTGGCCCTGAGCGGTGCTCAACTGGATCTGGATACGTACCTGAGGCCTCTGATTCAAATCTGGCGTAACGATGATGGCTACCTGGAGCTGACCGACCAGGAGTTGGCCCCTATCCTGTACGGCCAGGTTGGATGGGGCGACTACGACAACGATGGTGCGTTGGATCTGTTGGTGGTTGGTGCAAGCGATTTGCAGAGTGCGCGCAAAGGACGAATTTACCGGAACGAAGGAGGTCGGTTTATTGAACGTGTGGCGCTGCCCGGAGTCGCGTCAGCCGGGCTGGCCTGGGGGGATTATGACCAAGATCTGGATCTGGACATCCTGATGGCGGGGACCAATCTCAGCTTCAACCCGCTTACACGGCTGTATCGGAACGATAGCAGATCCGTCAATTCCGGGCCCGTGGCACCAATGGGGCTGCAGGCCCAGGTTACGGGCCGGACGGTTAATCTGAGCTGGGAGGCTGGCAGCGATTTTCAAACACCCGCGCCGGGCCTTTCATACAACCTGTATGTGGGGACAGCCAGCGGTCGGGACAACATTCTGAGAGCCTACAGTTCCATCCCGGATGGGCGTCGTTTGCGTCCGGACCGGGGTAATGCGGGTCAGGCATTGTTCTGGCGTCTGGAAAATCTGCCGGCCGACGATTATTTCTGGAGTGTCCAGGCCGTAGATCACGGGCTGATCGGGTCGGATTTTGCTGTGGAAGGTACCTTCAGTGTCACCGCGGGCAGACTGATTACGGACGCGGAGGCGGACTATGAGGTGGACACCGGGCTGATGGCCGGGTACCCCAATCCATTCCGAATCGGACATTCGGTCAGCCTGCCGTACTCGCTGAGGGAGGCCGGATTGGTGGAGATCGCTGTTTACAATATCCTGGGTGCACGCGTGCGGCAGCTGGCTGCGGACCGGAAACAGGCCGGACATCATGTTCTTGACTGGCAGGGAGATGATGACCGGGGACAGCCGCTGGCCCCAGGCACCTATTTCGTACGCTTGAGGGTTGCAGAATCCTACTACACGCATCCGGTGGTTCTGACCCGCTAGTTACCCCAACGATAGATGAATTCAGTTTTGAGTGTTTGCGTGTCGCTGTTCACCCTGACCGGTGTTGCATACGGCAGTGTCTACCAGTGGGACAATTCCTCGCTGGTGGAGTTTTCCGTGACGGAACCGCCCCCAATTCAATTCGGCACGGCAGTAGCGGCGGATTTTGATGGAGATGGGGATTTGGAACTGGTTGTTTCAGGCTGGGCCGTTACGGATGACTTACCCAACGGGCTTCCCATGACCCGAACCTACTCTTACGAGGGCATAGCGACCATTTTGGTCCCCGATCCGGTAACCGGAGAGCCGATCAGCCAAGAGTTGATTGATTTCCAGCAGATTTCCTCCCGCTCAACGCTGCACCAGGTGTGGAAGAGTGCCATGGCAGTTGGTGACTTGGATGGTGACAACAGGGCGGATCTGGCAATCAGCGGGCTGGATGCAGATGGTACGCTCGCCTTGAGTGTTTACGAATACAGCCCGTTCTCCACCCAGTTCATTGTGATGCGAACCTTGCCCGGGTTGCATTCGGGTGATCTGGAGTGGGGAGATATGAACAACGATGGAGATCAGGATCTCGCCGCATGCGGATTCAACGCGGAAGACGAGCCGGAATTGATCATCTACATCAACAGCAACCGAAGCCTGTCCCCTTCCATTTCTCAGATCAGCCTTGTACAGCTGGCTGTTTGCTCACTTGAGTGGGGGGACTACGATGCGGACGGAGACATGGATCTGGTCGTGGCCGGGATGGATCGTTTTGGCAGTCCGGTATTGCAGGTGTATGATAATGATGGTGCTGGCGGGTTGGTGAATTCCGGTCAGGAGTTTGAGGGTCTGGCCTGGCCATCGGTGGCCTGGGGTGATTTTGATACGGATGGCGATCTGGACCTGCTGCACAGTGGTGCCCGATTTACGCCGCTGGTGCTGGAGGGGATCATCAAATTGTACGCCAATGGCAGTGGCAGCCTGGTGGATGAGAGTGACGGAATGCTCATGGGAGCTTTTGAGAACGATCCCGCCACGGGGCGCTATGATGGCAAGGTTTCCTGGGGGGATTACAAGAACAGCGGTTATCCCGGGATCGCCATTACGGGGCTGGAATCTCCGACTTCGACCGAAACGCTTGCCTTGTTCCCGAATCTGCAGGGCATGCAGCTGCGACGGTCTGATGTTGATATTTATGACGGAGGTGCAAATGGCACGGCATTCTGGGCTGATTTTGATGGAGATCTGGATTTGGACATGATCGTGGTCGGTGAGTCGCGTAGGACAGCGGGCAATGTGATCCGCTATTTGCGCAACGATGCCCGGTTGGGACGGCGCGCGCCATCGGCACCGGAAGGAAGTGAAGCGGCGGTACGCGGAAGGCGCGCCACATTGAGCTGGTCCGCGGCCACGGATCCGCAGACCCCTTCACCGGGGCTTACCTACAACTTGAGAGTAGGTACTAGGCCGGGAGGTTCGGATGTAATGTCCCCGCTATCAAACCTGGAAACGGGTGCGAGGCTGGTATCCAAGCGCGGCAATGCGGGTCACAACCTCAGTTGGACGTTAAGCAATCTGGCACCGGGTACTTACTACTGGAGCGTACAGGCGGTAGATCAGGCTTTTGCAGGATCTGGATTCACCGCAGAGCAGCAGTTCACGGTAGACGGGTAATCAGGCGGTACATTCCGCTCTGTGGGGCGGTGTTCCTGAACCTGAATGGGGCGTACGCTACAATTGGTTGCAAGCGTGGCACGGTCTACGACCGAGAAATTGCAGGTAACAAAGATGGTGCTGTTTCGGCCGAATGCAATGCTCAATCCGCCGCTTCTGTAGATCGGGCTCCTAAGATTCCTGCGGTGCAGCGGATTTTCCATCAATCGTTGGACGGCTTCGTGGGCCAGCTCAGCTGCAGTCTTCCAGTTGTATCGGATGGCGTTCGCGGTAGAGCCACTCAACGGGGCCGCCATTCTGCAGATCTTGGGATTGCTGGGGGGACTGCGGCCTGTCCTTGGGTGCCTTACTTCTCAATCTCGTACACCACCACAATGATGCGGGCACCTTCCTGCTCTTCTAGTGCGTAGGCCCGACCCTCCCGGACCACTTTCAGATCCACTTCTACCGGCAGTGATGTCGAGTACATCAGCTCTGATTGCCGATTCAGAATCAGCCAGTCAGCATCCGTAGCCCCCTCTGCGGAACTCAGCTTGATCCACGCGCGGCCAGCGTCGTCTACCACAAACGTTTCAAACGCCGCCTTTACTTTGTATGTGGCGCGTTCATCTACCAGTCTTTGCCACAGCTCATCTTCCTCGTACTTTGCCTCTTCCATTTCCGCATCGCTGATGGGCACCGGTTCGTGGTCATAGCTGATGGTTCCTGCGGCGGTTCCGTCAAACGCGGTGAGCGAAATTCGAATTGAATCACTCCATCCGTGGTGCAGGAGACCATTCGGACCCACCTCATAGGTGCTGTGGCGGCCGAAGGGCACATAGGTCCAACCGAAACCGCCGGATTCTTCGTAGACATGGTATATCTGCTCAACAGACCGGACCGTTGCGACTATGTCGGGCCCGAATTCGCCATCCAAACTGACCGTCCGCAATTCTCTGTGGTCGTCGTCGTTGACGAAAATCGAGCCATCGTCCCGTTCAAGAATGGCTGGAAGGCCGACCGCCACCAGCCAGCGGTCCCCATGCACCCCGACGAACTGGGAAGTCTGTCGTTGGCCTTCGTCCACTATGTTCGCATGACGCACAAAAGCAAAACTCTGCGGGTCATATACCATAACCCGATTGCGCAGACTTTCAAGTACGTACACTGAATCGGCCGGTCCCACGATGGCCCTGGAAATGTAACGGTATTCCCCCGGACCTTCGCCCTCCGTCCCGACAGCAGCCAGGAATGAACCGTCAGGCCGGAACACGGAAACGATCGCGGGACGAAATTCCGTCACAATGAACTCGCCGCGACTGTTGACTGCGAGATGCGAAATCGGCGAAAAGAGTGATGTGTCACCAGCCGATTCATCGCCCAAGCGCATCACTTCCGTAAGGGTGACATGATGATGTTCATACTGTTCAAGGGAAGTTTCCGGGGTGGAGCAGGCCGCTATGGCGCAGAACAACCCGATCAGCGGGATTCTTCCCTGCCTGATGCGCGAAGCTTCTGATTTCATGGGTATACAGGGGTTTTGCAAGGGCATAATTGGCTGATTCCGCAGGCCTCCATTTTAATTGACACCAAATAGGGCCCCGTCATTCCTGGCGTGCAGATTTTCTGGCCAAGGCTACGAGTTCGGCCACGGTTAAGTCCCTGTTGACAGCCGCGCGTAAACCGCGGATGTAGTCGGGGTCAATATCATGCGTGGCCATGGTGATGAGCTCGCTTCGGGTCAGACCTGTGAGTCCCGCCGCCTGCATGCCCCGAATGTAATTGGGGTCG